>NZ_JBEOVG010000018.1:0-117952 GCF_040295345.1 Actinosynnema sp. NPDC002837 | reverse complement strand
ACATACAACAGCGGTATGCGGCCCATTCGGCCGCACCGCCGGGAACCACCTCAGGCGCGACTCTCATCGAACGAGACTTGTGAAACAGGCGCTAGCCGCCCGCGACCGACGGCAGGATCCGGACCTCCGCGTCCGGGCGCAACGAGGTGTCGGCGCCGGACAGCCGGCGGCACTCCTCGCCGTCCACGTAGAAGTTCACGTAACGGCGCAGCCCGGCCCGCTCGTCGCGCAACCTGCGGTCCAGCAACGGGTACCGCGCGGCCAGGTGGTCGAGCAGCGCGCCCAGCGTGGCGGGCTCGGGCAGGTCGACCTCCAGCCTGGCCTGGTCGCCCGCCGCCTGCCGCAGCGGCCCGGGGACCAGCACGAGCACCCGCACGTCACACCTCCGCCGCCCGCAGGCACACCACGTCGGGCAGGTGCTCGGCGATCCGCCGCCAGCTGTCGCCCTCGTCGGCGCTCGCGTACACCTCGCCCGACCGCGACCCGAAGTAGACGCCGGCCGGGCTCGCCGCGTCCGTGCACATCGCGTCACGCATCACGGCCGTCCAGAAGCCGTCCGGCAGCCCGTCGCGCAACGCCTCCCACGACGACCCGGCGTCGGGCGACCGGTACACCGCGCACCGCCCGCCGGGCGGGAACCGGTCGTCGTCCGCGGTCAGCGGGAAGGTGTAGAGCATGTCCGGGTCGTGCGGGTGGCTCACCACCGCGAAGCCGAAGTCGGCGGGCAGGCCGTCGGCGATCGACGTCCACGTCTCCCCCGCGTCGTCGGACCGGTAGACGCCGTGGTGGTTTTGCAGGAACAGCCGCTCCGGCCGGGACGGGTGCCGGCTCACCTTGTGCACGCACTGGCCGAACTCCGGGTACGGGTCGGCCAGGAAGTAGGCCTTGATGCCGGTGTTGCCCGGCTCCCACGACGACCCGCCGTCGAACGTCCGGTACACGCCGCCGGTGGACATGGCCACGGTCAGCCGCAGCGGGTCGACCGGGTCCGGCAGCACGGTGTGGATCGCCTGCCCGCCGTACCCCGCCTCCCACCGCTCGCGGTGCGGGTGCTTCCACAAGCCCTCCACCAGCGAATACGTCCGACCGCCGTCCTCGGAGCGGAACAGCGCCGACGGCTGCGTGCCCGCGTAGACGACCTCCGGGTCGGGGGTGAGCGCGAGCTGCCGGACCCGTTCCAGCGCGGCGTCCGCCGGGAACGCGATCGGCGCGCGGTCCGGTTCCTCCCAGGTCGCGCCGAGGTCGTCGCTGGTCACGACGGTCGGCCCGAAGTGGGAGCTGCTCGTGCCGACCAGGAGCCGCGGCCGGTCGCGGCGGTCCTCGATCGCGAGCGCGTAGACCTCGGTCATCCGGTGGTGCGGTCCGCTGAGGCTCCACGACGTGCGGTCTTCACTGGTCGCGAGCCACAGGCCCTTGCGGGTGCCGATGGCGAGCAGATTCATGACAACTCCTCAGCTTGTGACGCGCAGCACACTAACCCCTCGGCCACCACTCCGCAGACGCGGCGAACCCGGGCCCGACACCCGCTTCCCCGGCGAACGGGCCGGCCAAGTTACCGACTGGTAGCGTGCGGCGGCGACGAAGGGAGAACCCCGGTGCTGTTCGACCCGAACACCCACGACTTCGGCCACCTCGACGCCGAGAGCCGCCGCCTGCTGCGCGCGACCGTCGACTGGTTCGAGGAGCGCGGCAAGCGCCGCCTGATCGCCGACGACCAGGCCAAGGTCTGGTACACCGAGTTCCTGGACTTCGTCGCGCGCGAGAAGCTGTTCGCGACCTTCTGCACGCCCGCGGCCGAGGCCGACGGCAACGGCGCTCCCTCGGGCCACGACAAGCGCTGGGACGCCGCCCGCAACGCCGCGCTGAGCGAGGTCCTCGGCTTCTACGGCCTCCAGTACTGGTACGCCTGGCAGGTCACCGTGCTGGGCCTGGGCCCGATCTGGATGAGCGACAACGCGGTGGCCCGCAAGAAGGCCGCCGAACTGCTCGACCGGGGCTCGGTGTTCGCGTTCGGGCTGTCGGAGAAGGAGCACGGCGCGGACGTCTACTCCACGGACATGGTCCTCACGCCCACCGCCACCGGCTTCACCGCCTCCGGCGGGAAGTACTACATCGGCAACGGCAACGTGGCCGGCATGGTGTCGGTCTTCGGCCGCCGCGCGGACGTCGAGGGCCCCGACGGGTACGTGTTCTTCGCCGTCGACTCGCAGCACGAGAAGTTCTCGCTGGTCAAGAACGTGGTCGACTCGCAGATGTTCGTCAGCGAGTTCCACCTGGACGACTACCCGGTGTCCCCCGACGACGTCCTGCACACCGGCCCGGACGCGTTCAGCGCCGCCCTCAACACGGTCAACGTGGGCAAGTTCAACCTGTGCACGGCTTCGATCGGCATCGACGAGCACGCGTTCTACGAGGCCATCACGCACGCCCACAACCGGGTCCTGTACGGCAAGCGGGTCACCGACTTCCCGCACGTGCGGCAGAACTTCGTGGACGCCTACGCGCGCCTGGTCGCCATGAAGCTGTTCGCCGACCGCTCCGTGGACTACTTCCGCAGCGCCTCCCCCGAGGACCGCCGCTACCTGCTGTTCAACCCGATCACCAAGATGAAGGTCACCAGCGAGGGCGAGCGGGTCGTCGACCTGCTGTGGGACGTGATCGCGGCCAAGGGCTTCGAGAAGGACACCTACTTCTCGATGGCCGCCCGGGACATCCGCGCGCTGCCGAAGCTGGAGGGCACGGTCCACGTCAACCTCGCCCTCGTGCTCAAGTTCATGCCGAACTACCTGTTCCGGCCCACCGCCTACGCCGACGTCCCGACCAGGCACGACCCGGCCGACGACGAGTTCTTCTGGCGCCAGGGCCCGGCCCGCGGCCTCGGGCAGGTCACGTTCCAGGACTGGGAGACCGCCTACCGCGAGCACGCGCACGTGCCCAACGTGGCCCGCTTCCACGAGCAGGCCCGCGCGCTGCGCACCCTGCTCACCACGGCCGCGCCGGACGAGGAGCAGCAGAAGGACCTGGACTTCCTGCTCAACCTCGGCCACCTGTTCACGCTGGTGGTCTACGGTCAGCTGGCGCTGGAGCAGGCCCGGATCACCGGCCTGGACGCCGACGTGGTGGACCAGGTGTTCGACGTCCTGGTGCGCGACTTCTCGGCCTACGCCGTCGCGCTGCACGGCAAGGCGTCGTCCACCGAGGCGCAGCAGCGCTGGGCGGTCGAGCAGGTCCGCAAGCCCGTCGTCGACCAGGCCCGCTTCGAACGCGTCTGGAGCAAGGTGGCGGCGCTGTCCGGCGCATACGAAATGCGTCCCTGAGTGATCGCGGTAAGGCGGTGGGCGTTCACCACCGCCTTACCCGTGAAGCCCGGGGTAAACGATTAAGCACGCCCGGTAGCCGGTCGGGCCGCACCGGCAATGGCACCAATCACGACCACTCCGATCGGTCGTCGCGCGCACGTCTCGACGGGTGAACGCGCGGCCGATCGGGGGCCTCTCGACGCGGATGCCGTCTTGACTGGTGGGTGCTCTGCGTGTTTCGTCGTCAGCTACCGACGAACCGGAGGGAATCGCGCGCATGACCGCGTCCAAGGCACTGCGGGCCCTGCGGGAGGCGATCGTGCTGGAGCACCTGGAGTCGGAGAACGAACACGAGTTCGACACCGCCGTCAGCGCCTTCGACCACCCGCGGTGCGAGATCGTGGCGACCGGTCAGGTGTTCGACGGCCGGGCCGAGGTCGCCGGCTACTACGCGCGCGTCCGCGACGCGTTCCCGGACCAGCGCAGCACGCTGGTCGAGCTGCACCACGCCGACGACGCGGTGATCGTGGAACTGGAGCTGCGGGGCACCCACCAGCGCAGTCTGCGCGGCGAGGAGCCGACGGGGCGGGCCTACCGGGTGCGCACGACGGCGTTCTTCGTCTTCGACGACGCCCGGCTGGTGGGCAAGCGGGTCTACGGCGGGCAGGCCGACCAGGCGCCCGCGCTGATCACCTGAGCAACGATTCGGGCCGCCACCCCCCGCTGCTGCGAGGTGTGGCGGCCCGAAAAGATCCAGGTCCTGGTGGTGACCCGGATTAGGTCAGAGCGGTCGAACCGTCTGCGCCTGCGGGCCCTTCTGGCCCTGGCCGATCTCGAACTCCACCCGCTGGTTCTCTTCCAGGGTGCGGTAGCCGTTGCTCTGGATCTCCGAGTAGTGCACGAACACGTCGGCGCCACCGTTGTCCGGGGAGATGAAGCCGAAGCCCTTCTCCGCGTTGAACCACTTGACGGTGCCCTGAACTGCCATCTTGCTACTTCTCCTCTAACAGGTGCCGGATCGCGCTTGCGACCACCGGGTCAGCTAGGGCCCCGGCCCCTCCTGGCGAGGAAAGTTCGGCGCCCGCAACTCCGTTCCGCGAGCGTGGTGGAACACGAACACAGAAAGGTACGACCGAAGACAGTCAACCATGAGATCCCGCCGGCAGTCGAGCGGAAGAATGCGGCGAGTCGCACTGCTACCGTGGGCGAGGTCGCGATCACAGGGGGTCTCCGATGCCTGAACCGATGCTGGTCTCCATCGCCGCGTCGCTCGCCACGCGGGCCGTCGCGGGCCTGTACGAGCTGGTCCGCGCGAAGTTCGCCGACGATCCCGTCGCCACCGCGGCGCTCACCGCCGCCGAAGGCGCGTCCGAGGACTCGCCGCAGGTCAGGGCGTTGAGCGAAACGCTGGAGCGGACCGTCGAGGCCGATCCCGCCTTCGGCGCCGAGCTGCGGGCCCACCACGCCGTCACGCAGACCGGCCGGGTGACCAACCAGGTCTCCGGCACGGTGCACGGCAACGTGGTGCAGGCGGGCGACATCCAGGGCGGCATCAGGTTCAAGTAACCCCGCCGGGTGAAGATGGGGTGGTGTACGCGCTCCACCTGCCCCAGTCCCGGTTGCTGTTCTTCTTCCTCGGCCTGGTGCTCACCTTCGTCTTCATCCGGATCAGCGTCCGCCTGATCAGGGCGAAGGTGCGCTGGTGGCCGGGCAACTTCACCCCCGGTGGCACGCACATCCACCACGTCGTGTTCGGCGCCGTCTTCATGCTGCTCGGCGGCGTGATCGGGCTGGCCGCACCGGACGACCAGCACGGGGTGCGGGTTGCCGCAGCGGCGCTGCTGGGCGTCGGCGCGGCGCTCGTGCTCGACGAGTTCGCACTCCTGCTGCACCTGCGCGACGTGTACTGGACCAAGGACGGCCGGCTCTCGGTGGACGCGGTGTTCCTGGCCATCGGGATGACCGGCCTGCTCCTGCTCGGCGCCCGTCCGCTCGGCTACGAGGAGTTCTACGGCGAGGGCGTGGCCGTGCGCGTGCTGGTCATCCTGGTCAACCTCGGGTTCGCCATCGTGGCGCTGCTCAAGGGCAAGGTGTGGACCGGCCTGATCGGGCTGCTGGTGCCCGTGCTGCCCGAGATCGGCGCGCTGCGGCTGGCCCGCCCCGGCTCGCCGTGGGCCCGCTGGCGGTACACCGAGGGCTCCCGCAAGCTGCGCCGCGCGTACCGCCGGGAGGCCCGCATCCGCCAGCCGCTGATCCGGGTGAAGATCCGGGTGCAGGAGTTCATCTCCGGGCGGCACGACGAGGAGGGCTAGTTCCGGCTCTCCCCGGCGTGCGCACCGGCGCCTAGTTGGTCAGGATGCCCAGCTCGGTGCAGTCGTCCGCGGTGTCTCCGGCGCACAGGTCCGCGTGCTTGACCACGCCCTCGGCCACCAGCGCGCGGACGTTGTCCCGGGTGATGAGGTCCGCGCCCAGCAGCACCGACTTCACGTCCCGCTTGGCCACCAGGTCGCGGGTGTTGCCGGTGGCCAGGTCGTCCGCGCCGCTGAGGTCGCCGCGGGCCACCGCGATGGCCAGCCGCGCCGCCGCCTCGGCCTCGTCCCGGATCGGCTTGTAGACCGTCATGCACTGCTCGCCGCGCAGGATCGAGCGCAGGCCCTCCAGCGTGGCGTCCTGGCCGGTCACCGGCACCCGGCCGGCCAGGCCCTTGGCCTTGAGCACCTCGATCGCCGCGCCGGCCAGCCCGTCGTTGGCCGCGACCACGCCGTCCACCGCGCCGCCGTTGGCGAGAAGCATCTGCTCGAACGCGGCCTTGCCGATCAGCGGGTCCCACTTGTCGATCGGCTTGCTGTCCACCAGCTTCAACGCGCCGGTCTCGTACTTCGGACCGAGCTTGCGGCGCTGGCCGTCGAAGAACAGGGTGGCGTTGTTGTCCGTCGGCGCGCCCTGCAGCTCGATGATCCGCGCGCCCTGCTTCTCGCCCAGGCACTTGAGCAGCCCCTCGGCCTGCAGCTCGCCGACGTTGAGGTTGTCGAAGGAGACGTAGTAGTCGGCCTCGCCGCCCAGGCTGATCCGGTCGTAGTTGATGACCGGGATGCCCGCCTGCCGTGCCTTGCGCTCGACCGCCGCGCCGCCCTCGGGGCTCAGCGGCGTCGTCATGAGCACCTTCACGCCGCGCCCGATCATCTCGTCGGCGATGCTGGCGAACCTCGCCTCGTCACCGTCCGCGTTCTCGATCACGCCCTCGATGCCCGCGAAGTTCAGCGCCTGGAGCAGCAGCGGCCGGTCCTGGTCCTCCCACCGGTCCGACGACGACCGGTCGGGCAGGATCACGCCCACCACCGGCCGCGGGGCCCGGCTGCCGGTCGGTGGCGCGAGCGGGTCGACCGCCGCGCCGCAGCCCGCGGCGAGCAGGACGAGGAGACCGCAGGACACGGCTCTGACTAGCCTTCGCATTCACCAACCCCTTGCGCGGGCACATCGACGTTGACCCGGGAAATACGGAATGTCCCGGAATTCCAACCCTCCGGGTGCGGGTTCGTCAAGACGTAGCAACCCCGCAGCTCCGAATGGTCTGCCCCATTCGGACAGTTGACCTTCCCGGAACATCGAAACCGCAGGTCGGACCGTTACAGTCCGCACTTATCACGCTCCGCACCCGATTGGTCACGCAGCCGGCAGGTACGAAAGGGGACTCCCGTTCGGACGATTTGTGTGCGATGGTGTCGCGTGCCGAACCCTGGCCGGGTGTGTGAGGAGAACAGCGTGAGAATCGTCCCCGCAGCGCTGGTGGCCGCGACCGCCGCGGCACTGCTCGCCTTGGGCGCCGGGCCGGCCGCCGCCGAACAGGTCACGCCGGACCGCACCGTCGCCGTCGACAGCTCGCTGACGCTCGCTCAGTTGCAGACGAGCGAGGACAACCGCGACATGTAGTGGCAGCCGAAGATCCCCGCCCTCCGGCGAGCCGGCGAGCGGGGATCTTCGTCGTGTGCGGGTCCGTCAGCCCAGCGCGGTGCCCAGGGCCTGCCAGTCCAGCACCGGCGCGGCCAGGTCGCGGATCGCGGCCAGCAGCCCCAGCCTGGCCCGCCGCACGTCGGCGTCCTCGGCCATCACGAGCACCTCGTCGAAGAACGTGTTCACCGGCCCGGTGAGCCCGTTGGCGGCGGCGACGAACGCGGCGAGCCCCGTGACGCCGGCGGGCACCTCGGCCAGCGCCTTGTGCAACGCCACCTCGGCCGGCTCCACGAGCGCCTCCGCGTCGTACTCGCCCACGGTGTCCGCGGGCACGATCCGCCGCACCCGCTGCAACGCCGCCACCAGCGCGGCGAAGTCCGGGTCGCCGGCCAGCCCGGTCAGCTCGGCCAACGTCGTGTCGGCCACCGCGGGCGCGTCGGCCAGCGGCAGCACGGCGTTGACGAACCGGTGGTCGTGCCCGGCGTCGAGCAGCTGCTGCTCGTACCGCCGCACGGCGAACTCGCGGGCGGTGTCCAGCGCCTCCGCCGACACCTCCAGCTCTTGGGCGGCCAGCGCCAGCGCCTTGGTCAGCGTGATGTCCTTCAGGTCCGGGAACGCCCGCAGCACGCTCACCGCGCCCAGGGCCGCCCGCCGCAGCCCGAACGGGTCGGAGCTGCCCGTCGGGTTGGCCCCGATGCCGAACAGCCCCGCCAGCAGGTCGAACCGGTCGGCCAGCGACAGCAGCGCGCCGGGCGTGGACGACGGCAGCGCGTCACCCGCCGAGCGCGGCAGCTCCATCTCCCACAGCGCCAGCGCGACCTCGGGGGTCTCCCCCGCCCGCTCGGCGTACTCGCGGGCCATCACGCCGGCCAGGCTCGACAGCTCGATCACCATCTGCGAGCCGAGGTCGAACTTGGCCAGCTCGCCCGCGCGCGCCAAGGTCCCGTCGGCCGCCCCGACCTCCTCGGCGAGCCGCCGCGCGAGCGCCGCGATCCGGCCCGCCCGGTCGGCCATCGAGCCGAGCTTGTCGGCGAACGTCAGCTTCTCCAGCCCGGCCTTCATGTCCTCCAACGGCGTGCGCAGGTCGGCGCGCCAGAAGAACGCCGCGTCCTCGTACCGGGCGCGCAGCACGGCCTCGTTGCCCGCCCGGACCAGGTCGACGTCCACCTCGCCGTTCGCCACGGCCACGAAGTGGGGCAGCAGCGAGCCGTCCTGGGCGCGCACCGGCAGGTACCGCTGGTGCTTGCGCATCACGGTGGTGAGGATCTGGGCGGGCAGCTCCAGGTAGCGCTCCTCGAACGAGCCGAGGATCGGCGTCGGCCGCTCGACCAGGTTCGTGACCTCGTCCAGCACGCCCTCGAAGTCCACGACCCCGCCCACGGAGGCGGCCAGCTCCTCGGCGCGGGCCACGATGGCGTCACGTCGCCGTTGCGCCGACGCGTCGATGCCGTGGCCGGCCAGGAACTCCAGGTAACCGTCCGCCGCGGGCACGTCGACCACGGGCGTGGCGGCGGTGCGGTGCACGCGGGTCTTCGGCTCGGCGGCCAGCGACGACACCGCGACCGGCACGGGCGTCGTGCCCAGCAGGGCGAGCAGCCAGCGGATCGGGCGGGTGAACGACAGCTTCGGGTCGTTCCACTTCATGTTCTTCTCGGCGCGCAGCTCGGAGACCACCTCGCCGAGCAGCCCGCTGAGCACCTCCACCGCGCCGCGACCGGGGTCCGTGCGCACGAGGGCGACGTGCTCGACGCCGTTCTCCGTGACGCGGCCGAGCGCGTCGACGTCCACGCCCTGGCCGCGGGCGAAGCCCTGCACGGCCTTGGTCGGGTTGCCGTCGGCGTCGAAGGCGGCGGACACGCGGGGCCCGCGCACGGTCTTCTCCGCGTCCGGCTCGCGCGGCGCGACGTCGGGCACCAGCACCACGACCCGGCGCGGGGTGCCGTGCACCTCGACCGCGCCGTGCGCCAGCCTGGTCGCGCCGAGCTTGTCCGCGACGGCCTTGGCGACCGCCTCGACGGTCCGCGTCACCTCGGCCGGCGGCAGCTCCTCGGTCCCGATCTCGAACAACAGCGTGTTCGGGGCCGTGACCTCGGCGAACGTGTCCGGCACGGTGGCCGCGGCGGGCGCCTCGGCCAGCCCGAGCGGGTGGCCGAGCTCCTCGCGGCGGGCCGCCCACAGCCCGGCGACCTCCCGCGCCAGGCCGCGCATCCGGCCGAACGCGCGGGCCCGCTCGGTGGTGCTGATCGCGCCACGCGCGTCGAGCACGTTGAACGCGTGCGAGCACTTGAGCACGTAGTTGTGCGCGGGCACGGGCAGCCGCGCGTCGAGCATCCGGCGCGCCTCGGAGGCGTACTCCTCGAACAGGCGCTTGTTCGCCTCCACGTCGGCGTCGTCGAGGTAGTAGCGGCTCATCTCGTACTCGGCCTGGCCGAACGCCTCGCCGTAGGAGATGCCGGGGGCGTAGGAGATGTCCTTGAAGTGGTCGACACCCTGCAGAGCCATCATGATGCGCTCGATGCCGTAGGTGATCTCCACCGACACCGGGTCGAGCGACATGCCGCCCGCCTGCTGGAAGTAGGTGAACTGGGTGATCTCCAACCCGTCCAGCCACACCTCCCAACCGAGGCCCCAGGCGCCGAGGGCGGGCGAGGCCCAGTTGTCCTCCACGAACCGCACGTCGTGCGCCCGGACGTCGATGCCGAGCGCTTCGAGGCTGCCCAGGTACAGCTCCTGCGGGTTACCCGGGTCGGGCTTGAGGATGACCTGGAACTGGGTGTGGGTCTGCAACCGGTTCGGGTTCTCGCCGTACCGCGCGTCGTCGGGCCGGACGCTCGGTTCGACGTAGGACACGCGCCAGGGCTCCGGACCCAGCACCCTCAGCACGGTGGCGGGGTTCAACGTACCGGCGCCGACTTCGGTGTTGTACGGCTGCACGACGACGCAGCCCCGTTCGGTCCAGTACCTGGTCAGCGCGAGCAGCGCATCCTGCATGGTCAGCACGGTGGCAGTCTACGAACGCGGGACCGCGGACCTCACAATCGGGTAACCGACCTGGTCAGCCCGGCCGCGGACCGGTATCACCACGTCCGGCGAACCGGCTGTGCGACGCTGGTGGCAACCTGGGCGGCCCGCCATGCGTCCATTGGGACGAACCCGGGTACATGGGAGGAGTGGGAGTGGACAACCGGCCGCCGAGGCCAGGCGAACCCGACGGGTTCCGCCGGCGACCCGTTCCCCCTCGGAGTCCCCACGCAGGTCAACCGCCGCGCGCCCAGGAGCCGCCACGGCGCTCCGAGCCAGGGGGGCGGTTCGACCCGCCGCGCGGGCCCGAGCGCCCGACCGGCGAGCGACGCGCGCCCGGCCAACCCGACCGACCCGCGGCCGACCGACGTGCGCCCGGTCAACCTGAACGCCCCACCGGCGAACGACGTGCGCCCGGTCAACCCGAGCGTCCCGCCGGCGAACGCCGCCGCGTGCCCGGTGAGCGGCCGAAGCGCCCGGTGACCGACCCCTCGTCGGGCGAGCGGCCCCGGCCCAACGCGCCGAGGGACGAGCGTGCGCGGGCAGGCGGCGAACCCGGCCGACCGAGGCCCGCCGCCGAGCGCCCCCGACCGGCGGCCGGCCGCCGTCCCGCCGAGCGCGACGCCGACGGCAGGCGCCCGGCCGACCCCCAGCGGATCGCACCCGCGCCACGCCCCGCCGGCCAACGCCCGCGCCCGGCCGCCGGCCGCACCGGTCCGCCGCGTCGCCGCCCGCCCGAGCGCGGCACGTCCGGCAGCGCGATCTTCGGCCGGTCGCTGCTCGCGCTGTTCTCCGTCGCCGTGCTGCTGGGCACGGGCTACGCGTGGGCGAACCTGAACACGCTGCTCAGCGAGATCGCCACCACGGACGTCATCAGCGAGGAAGGCGGTGGGGAGAAGCCCGCCGACGGCTCGGTCGACATCCTCATGGTCGGCATGGACAGCCGGACCGACTCCAAGGGCAACCCCCTGCCCCAGGAGATCCTCAACGAGCTGCACGCGGGCAACGAGAACGACGGCGGCCTGAACACCGACACGCTGATTCTCATGCACGTGCCGAACGACGGCGGCAAGGCGGTCGCGGTGTCGTTCCCGCGCGACTCCTACGTGCAGATCGACGGCGGCTACGGCCGGCACAAGATCAACTCCGCGTACGGCTACGGCAAGAACGACGCGATCGCGCAGCTGGAGCGCGAGGGCGTCACCGACCCGGCGCAGCTGGAGGTCCGGTCGCGGCAGGCGGGCGCGAAGAACCTCATCGGGACCATCGAGAACCTCACCGGCGTGACCATCGACCGCTACGCCGAGATCAACCTGGTCGGGTTCTACGAGATCACCAAGGCCGTCGGCGGCGTGGACGTGTGCCTGAACCAGGCCACCCGCGACAACATGTCCGGCGCGAACTTCGCCGCCGGGCCGCAGAAGATCCAGGGCCGCGAGGCGCTGGCGTTCGTCCGGCAGCGGTACGGGCTGCTGCGCGGCGACCTCGACCGGATCGTGCGCCAGCAGGTGTTCATGGCGGGCCTGGCCAAGCAGATCCTGTCCGCCGGCACGCTGTCCGACCCCGGCAAGCTCAGCTCCCTGATCGACGCGCTGACCAAGTCCATCGTGCTGGACAAGGACTGGAACGTGCTGAAGTTCGCCACCCAGATGAAGGACCTGACGGGCGGCAACCTCAAGTTCGAGACGATCCCGACCGGCAACCCGGAGCTGCAGACGCCCGAGGACGGCCTGGCGGTCGAGGTCAACGAGCGCGAGGTGAAGAAGTTCTTCAAGAACCTCAGCGCCGACCCGAACGCCACCGGCACCACCGCGCCCGCCGTCGACAAGGCGTCGGTGACCGTCGAGGTCCGCAACGCCTCCGGGTCGCCGGGGCTGGCCGGCCGGGTGCTCCAGGCGCTGGTGGCCGAGCGGTACACCGACGGCGGCGCCGACAACGCCTCGCCCATGGCCACGTCCGTGGTGCGCTACGGCGTGGGCGGCGAGGCGGGCGCGGAGGCCGTCGCCGAGTCCCTCGGTGGGCTCGAGATCGAGCAGGACGACGACATCCCGGCCGGTCACGTCCGCGTGTTCGTCGGCGCGGACTACTCCGGTCCGGGCACGCAGACGCTCGCCGGCGACCGGCTGGTCGGCCTGGACGGCGCGCGGCAGCAGCCGGACACGAGCACGACCACCGAACCGCCCATCACGGCGGACGGGGTGCGCTGCGTGAACTGATCGTCGACTCGGGGGGTGGCAGTCGTGGGGAGCTTCATCAGACGGGTGCGCTGGAAGCGGGTGCTGATCGCGCTCGGCCTGCTGACCGTGATCGCGGCCACGCCGTGGGTGTGGGTGCGGACCAGCAGCGCCGCCTACCGGCACGACGCCGCCGACGTGCCGGACGCGCCGGTGGCGCTGGTCCTGGGCGCGGGCCTGACCAGGTCGGGCACGCCGACGCCGTTCCTGGCGGGCCGGTTGGACGTGGCCGCCGACCTGTACCGGCGCGGCAAGGTCCAGGTGCTGCTGGTCAGCGGCGACAACAGCCGGACCTCCTACGACGAGCCGACCGCGATGCGCACCTACCTGATCGGGCACGGCGTGCCGGCGGACGTCGTGGTGGCCGACTACGCGGGCCTGGACACGTGGGACTCGTGCACGCGGGCGAAGCGGATCTTCGGCGTCGAGCGGCTGACCGTGGTGACCCAAGAGTTCCACCTGCCCCGCGCGGTGGCGCTGTGCCGCTCGGCGGGCATCGAGGCGTTCGGCGTGGGCCACGACACGTCCGACCGGGTGTCGACCACCGCCTACGGGCACTTCCGGGAAATCTTCGCGGCGGGCAAGGCGATGTGGGACGGCGTCGTGGCGAAGCCCGACCCGCGGTTCCTCGGACCGCGCGAAACGGCCGTCACCAGCGCGTTGAAGCGTTGAAACGCTACTTTCAGTACCACTTGGTTAGCCTGATCGGGCGATAAATCGGACAACCCGCGTAAGCAACCGTCCAGTCGCGCTTTCCATCTGCGTGGGGTCTGCCGGGGCCCCAGCGGACTGGAGGATCGACGGTGCAGATCGACACAGCGGCGTACCAGCGCGTGCTCGGTGATGAGCTCCGCAGCCTTCGCAAGCAGCGCGGATGGACTCGCAAGGAGCTCAACCGCCGGCTGCAGAGCGACATCTCGCTGCAAACGCTGGCCACGTACGAACTGGGCACCCGCCAGTGCTCGGTGACCCGGTTGGTGGAGATCTGCGTCGCGCTGGGCGTGCCCGCGCACCAGGTGCTCGCCCGCGTGCACGAACGCGTGTTCGGTGACGCGCCCGCCGGGCACCTCTCGGTCGACCTGGCCACGGTCGTCGCCGATCCGCGGCCGCAGCTGATGCCGCTGCGGCGCTGGGCGCAGGGCAGGCTCGCGCACCTGGTGCCCGGCCAGCCGCCCGAGGTCCACCTCGACCTGCCCGCGCTGGAGTACATGGCCCAGTTGTGCCAGCTCAGCACGGTGGACCTGATCCGGACCCTGCGGGAGCTGGACCACCAGCGGCACCGGTAGCATCGGGGGATCTCCCTCCCCTGACAGATCCGGGAAGTCGGTTTGCCGAACACTCCAGGTGCAGACCCAGCCCGCCTGCCGCTGCGCACCGCGGCGGCCGTGCGACTGGGCAACATGAGTTCCAAGCTGTCGCAGAAGATGGGCCTGGGCGCGGGCGGCATGATCGGCGGCCGGGTCGCGCTGAAGCTCGACCCGCAGGCGCTGGCGCACTTGACGTCCGGTCGCTCGGTCGCGCTGGTGACCGGCACCAACGGCAAGACGACCAGCACGATGATGCTCAGCCGGGCCGTGTCGTTCCTGGGCGAGGTCGCCACCAACCACGGTGGCGCGAACATGCCCGACGGGCACGTGACCGCGCTGTCCAAGCAGCCCGACGCGCCGTTCGCGGTGCTGGAGGTCGACGAGGGGTACTTCCCCGAGGTCGTGCGCGCCGCGTCGCCCGCGGTGGCCGTGCTGCTCAACCTCAGCCGCGACCAGCTCGACCGGGTCGGCGAGGTGCGGACCATCGAGAAGTCGCTGCGCACGGCGCTGACGTCGGTGACCGGGGTCGTGGTGGCCAACTGCGACGACATCATGGTGACGTCGGCGGCCCGCGACTCGGCGAACGTGGTCTGGGTCGCCACCGGGACGGGCTGGCACAACGACGCCGCCTCGTGCCCGCGCTGCGGCGACCCGATCCGCTGGGAGGGCGAGCACTGGCACTGCACCGGGTGCGACCTGTCCCGGCCGCGGCCGCAGTGGGTGACCGGCGACGGGTACCTGGTGACGCCGAACGGCGTGAAGGTGGAGCTGGCGCTGCGGCTGCCCGGCAAGTTCAACCAGGCCAACGCCGTGATGGCCACGGCCGCCGCGGCCGCGCTCGGCGTGCCGGTGGAGGAGGCCGTGCAGCGGTTGCGCGCGGTGTCCAACGTGGCCGGTCGGTACCGGACGATCCAGCGGTCCGGGCACCGGGCGCGGCTGCTGCTGTCGAAGAACCCGGCCGGGTGGAGCGAGACGCTGACCGTGGTGCGGGAGGCCGACCACCCCGCCGTGCTCGTGATCAACGCGCACGAGGCCGACGGCCGCGACCTGTCGTGGCTGTGGGACGTGCCGTTCGAGCGGTTGCGCGGTCGGCAGGTGATCGCGTCCGGCGAGCGGGCGACGGACCTGGCCGTGCGGCTGACGTACGCCGAGGTCGAGCACACGATCGTGCCGGACCCGCTGCTGGCGATCGACGCCATGCCGCCGGGGCCGGTCGAGGTGATCGCCAACTACACCGCATTCCGCGACCTGAACGCGAGGGCCGCCCAGTGAGCACCAGCAAGGTCCAGATCGCACTCGTGCTGCCCGACCTGCTCGGCACGTACGGCGACTTCGGCAACGCGGTCGTGCTGGAGAAGCGGATGACGTGGCGGGGCATCTCCGCCGAGATCGTGAACATCCGGTTCGGCGAGCCCGTGCCGGAGTCGTGCGACATCTACGTGGTCGGCGGCGGTGAGGACACGGCGCAGACGTTGGCCGTGCGGCACCTGCGCGAGCACCCGGGGATGCAGCGCGCGGCGGCGCGCGGCGCGGTGATCCTCGGCGTGTGCGCGGGGATCCAGATCTTCGGCGAGTCGTTCACCCGGGCCGACCAGGTGACGCACGCCGGTCTCGGGTTGATCGACTCGACGTCGCACGCGGGCGGCAGCCGGGCAATCGGCGAGGTGATCGCGACCCCGGCCGACGGCCTGTTCGAGGGCCTGCTGACCGGGTTCGAGAACCACCAGGGGCGCACCGTCCTGGGTCCGTCCGCCCGCCCGTTGGCGCACGTCAAGGTGGGCACGGGCAACGACGGCTCGGTGGAGGGCGCGGTGCAGGGCCGGATCCTGTGCACCTACCTGCACGGTCCCGTGCTGCCGCGCAACCCGCAGATCGCCGACCTGCTGATCGAGTGGGCCACGGGCGCCAAGCTGGGCCCGCTCGACCTGCCCGACGTGACCCGCCTGCGCGCCGAACGCGCCAAGGCCGCCGGCGTCACCGCCTGAGCGTTCACCTCACGCGTTCCGAACGTAGGACAGGCGCGTCCTACGTTCGGAACCCCGTGGTGGACGTTCGGGTCAGGCCGGGACGCGGGTGCGGCGGGCGCGGGTCAGGGTGTAGTCCTCGGCGCGGACGGTCTTGGTGCGCATCCAGTAGCGCCAGGTGAAGCCCGGCCAGACGGTGCGGTTGATGCCCTGCGCGTCGAGGTACCAGCTCTTGCAGCCGCCCTCGGTCCACACGCCCTTGGACAGCTTGCGCTGCAGCTGCCGGTTGAACCGCGCCTGGACCTCCGGCCGCACGTCCAGCTCGTCGGCTTGGTGGCGGTCCAGCAGTTCCAGGCACTGCCGGACGTACCGGATCTGCGACTCGATCATGAACACCACCGAGTTGTGCCCGAGACCGGTGTTCGGGCCGAGCAGGAAGAAGAAGTTCGGGAAGCCCGAGACCGTGATGCCGTAGTAGGTCTCGATGCCCTTCTCGCGCCACTGCTTGGCCAGGTCGACACCGCCCTTGCCGGTGACGTCCAGGTAGTCGAACGAGTCGACCACGTGGAACCCCGTGCCGTAGATGATCACGTCGACCTCGTGCTCGACGCCCGCGCGGTCCACCACGCTGTTCGCCCGCACCTCGGCGATGCCGTCGGTCACCAGGTCCACGTTCGGCTTGCCCAGCGCCGGGTAGTAGTCGTTGCTGATCAGCACCCGCTTGCAGCCCATGGTGTAGTCGGGCGTCAGCTTCGCCCGCAACGCCTCGTCCGGCACCTGGCGGCGCATGTGCCCCTTGGCGATGTTCTGCGCGAACTCCATGATCTTCGGGTTCACGGCGAAGCCGAGCGCGCTCGACTCCCGCGTCCAGTACACGAAGTCGCGGTACAGGCGCTGGGTGAACGGCAGCGCGCGGAACAGCTTCTGCTCCCACGTCCTGATGTCCCGGTCGATCTTGGGCATGATCCACGGCGGCGTGCGCTGGAACAGCGTCAGCCGGCCGACCTCGTCGGCGATCCGCGGCACGAACTGGATCGCGCTCGCGCCCGTGCCGACCACGGCGACCTTCTTGCCGCGCAGGTCGTAGTCGTGGTCCCACTCGGCCGAGTGAAAGGTCTTGCCCTGGAACGCCTCGATGCCCGGCAGGGTCGGGATGTTCGGGATGTGCAACGCGCCGACGCCCGCCACCACTGACCTCGCGGTGTACGTGTCGCCGTTCTCGACGCTGACGTGCCAGACCTTCGCGTCCTCGTCCCACCGCGCGCCGCCGACCTTGCTGTTGAACCGGATGTGCTCGCGCAGCCGGTACTTCTCCGCCACCCGCTTGAGGTAGTCCCAGATCTCCGGCTGCCGGGCGAACATCCGCGACCAGCGCGGGTTGAGCTCGAACGAGAACGAGTACATGTGGGACGGGACGTCGCACGCGCAGCCGGGGTAGGAGTTGTCCCGCCAAGTGCCGCCGAGGTCGCCCGCCTTCTCCAGCACGACGAAGTCGCGCTTCCCCGCCCGCTTCAGCTCGATCGCCATGCCCAGGCCGGAGAAGCCCGTGCCGATGATCAGGACTTCGACCTCTCGGTGCATGCCCGTCTCCTCCAAGTCAGCCTACATACTCCCCAGTAGGTTACTCGAAGTAAGTTACCTCCGGTAGTCTCGTCTTCGTGACCACCACCGAGCCGCGCCGCCGGCGGATGCCCAAGGCCGAGCGCAAGGCGCAGATGCTCGACATCGCCGAGGGCGTCTTCGCCGAGCGCGGGTACCTGGCCGCGTCGATGGACGAGATCGCCGAACGGGTGGGTGTGTCCAAGCCGATGCTCTACGAGTACTTCGGCTCCAAGGAAGGCCTGCTCATCGGTTGCATCCACCGGGCGCGCACGGAACTGCTCGAACGCACGCAGCAGGCGATCACCGGCGCGGACGGCCCCGAGGAGATCCTGCGGCGCGGCCTGATGGCGTTCTTCGAGTTCATCGCCGAGCACAAGCAGTCCTGGGCGCTGCTGCGGCAGGAGGCGGCGATCACCGTGCCGTCGGCCGTCGAGGAGGTCGAAGGCATCCGGCGGCAGCAGACCGACCTCATCGCGGCCGTGATCGGCAGCTTCGACTCCGACGTGGACGCGGTGGAGGCCGAGGCGTTCGCCGAGATCGTGGTCGGCTCGACCGAACGGCTCGCGCTGTGGTGCGAGCGCAGGCCCGAGGTGGGGCCCGCGCTCGCGACGGCCTACGTCATGGACGTCGTGTGGCGGGGCGTGGCGAGCCGGCTCACGACGTGACCGGCGCGGTCAGGCGCGACGACGGCGGCTGAACAGCAGCAGCACCGCGCCGCCGAGCAGCACGACCAGGCCGCCGACGGCCGTCCACAGCGGCGAGGCGCCCGTGTCCGCCAGCGCGTGGTTCGTGGACGCCTTCACCACGCGGGGAGCCGGCGACGCGGTGCCGCGCACGCCGGCGCCGACCGCACTGGTCGTGGCTCCCGCCTGTGACGTCGTGGTGACCACCGCGCTCGTGGTGCCGGCGACGTCCGTGGTGGTGACGGAGGTCGCGGAGGTGCCCGCCACGTCGGTCGTCGTGGTCACCCCGGTGGCCGTCCCGCCGGTGGACGGCGTCGTGGGCGCGGTGGTCGTCGTGTGGCACGGGGGATCGCCGCGGTGCTTGCAGACGTCACCCCACACCTTGTCGCCCCACCCGTCCGGCACCTCCCACGACGGGTCGGCCGAGGCCACACCCGGCGCGAACGCCAACCCCAGCAACAGGCACACCAAGACGACCACTCGACGGCTCATCAGGACCTCTCAAACGTGGGACATTGCTCCAAATGGCCTATCGGTGGCCGGTAGCCGCGCGTTACCGCTCATGCACGGTGTGTGCACCGTATTCGACTCCACGAACGGGTGAGGACACAGGGTTCCCGGGCCTTCCGGGGTGCCCTCACACGATCGAAGGAATGGCGCCGCATCAACGCCCGAACGCCGGTCAGATATGCGCAACAACCACGGAAGGCAAGGCATGACCACACTCCCCATCACCGCGAACTACCGACGCGACGGCGACGACTGGGCGGTCACCGTCCGCGCCGCCGGCAAGGAGCTCGGGGCCACCGCACCAGGCCTGATCGCGGCCAGACTGGCCGCCGACCAACTGGTGGAGGAGATCGCGATCGGGCGCTCCGCCCGTGCCGTCGTGCACTTGCTGGAGGGCGACGCGCTCGCCTTCTCGGTGGCCTACTTGCACACCCGCGCGGGTCTCGTGCCCCCACCGACGGGGTGAACCCGAAGCGGCGCGGCGGCCGGGCAGATGATCCGAGGCCGATTCCGGTCTCACCCGGCCTAGGATGTCCCGCCAAAGGCGACAGGAGCGCGAAATGGCCACACCGGTGTACAGCGGGGCGACTCGGACCCCGCAGCGAGGCAGACCGAGGGACGCCAGCCGGGACGACGCGTTGCGACAGGCCGCGCTGGAGGTGATGGCCGAAGTCGGGTACCGCGCGCTGACGATGGACGCCGTCGCGGCGCGCGCCCGTGCGGGCAAGGCGACCATCTACCGGCGGTGGGAGTCCAAGCTCGACCTGGTGATCGACACGTGCACGCAGTTGGCGCAGCGGAACCTGGCCGAGCCGGACACCGGCTCGCTCGCCGGCGACCTGCGCGAGTTCCTCAGCGCGTTCGCCGCGTTCCTGTCCGGCCCGATCGGCAAGGCGGCGCAGGCCCTCGTCGGCGAGCTGCCCCACGAGCCCGAACTGGCGTCGGCGTTCCGCGAGACGTTCCTGACCGCGCAGCGGGACGTGCTGCGGCGCATCCTGGACCGCGCCGAAGAGCGCGGTGAGCTGCGCCAGGACGCGCCGCGCGGCATGGCGGTCGAGATCGCGGGCGCGGCCCTGATCTACCGGTTGATGCTCACCGGAGACCCGCTGGACCGACCCTTCGTCGACCGCGTGGTGGAACAGGTGCTGGTGCCCCTCGTCGCCAAGGGGCAGTAGCGCACCTTCAGCGGAACAGCTTGCGCAGCAAGGCGAACCCGATGAGCACGGCCACCGCGATCAGCGAGTACCGGATCTTGGGTTCGTCGAGCTTCGCGCGCACGCTCTCCTTGCCGGACTCGACGAAGCGCTGGGGATTCGCCCTCGTCCCCAGCTCGTCGAGGGTCACGGCCAGCGCGTCGCGAGCCTGCTCGATCTCGCGCTGGATGGTGTCGGGATCGCGGGCCACATCTCCTCCTACCTGCTCCTTGGTCACAACCGTAGTTGAGACGCCGCCACCACGTTGACCTGACTGCCGGACAGGTGCTTCTATAACGCTGTTTCCATTCGAGTGGAGGAGCGTCATGGCCGCCATCCGGTTGTCACTCGCGTCCCGTCGGTTGGCGGGCGTGCTGTTGCTGAGCGTCGTCGGCGTCGAGTTCGGCGGTCGGTTCCTGACCACCGTGGTGCAGGGCGAGGTGCCGCTGACCGAGTTCCAGCAGTCGTTCTTCCGCGCCGGTCACGCGCACGCCGGCGTGCTGGTGATCCTCAGCCTGGTGTGCCTGCTGTTCGCCGACGCGGCGGACGTGCGCGGGCTTTGGGGCTGGGTGGCCAGGCTCGGCGTGCCGATCGCGGCGATCCTGATGCCCGCGGGTTTCTTCTTCTCCGCGATGGGCGAGGACGTGACGCGGGCGAACGGCCTGATCGCGCTGCTCTACGTCGGCGGGCTGAGCCTGGCGGCGGGCGTCGTGTCCCTCGGCATCGGGCTGCTCAAGCCTGCCGATAAGCTTGCGGCGACGGGCTCGTAGCCCAATTGGCAGAGGCACACGGTTTAGGTCCGTGCCAGTGAGAGTTCGAGTCTCTCCGAGCCCACGTCGCCGACCGGCGGCCCCCGGCGTTCCGCGTCGGGGGCCCCGCGGGGTCGCTCACGCCGTGTAGCGCAGGACTTCGAGCATCGACTGCGGGTCCACGGCGCCCGGGTCCGGTTCCTCGCAGGCGGCCAGGTCGGCGCGGATCGCGGCCAGGTCCAGGCCCGTGCCGATCAGCACGAGCTCGGTGCGCCGCGGTCCCGGCCACGCCGAGCGCTCGAACCGCAGGAACGCGCCGACGGTGTGCAGGCCGAACCGCTGCCGGTGGCCGGGCACGTCGAACCGCACGAAGCCCTTGACCCGGTACAGGCCCTTGGGGCGCGCGTCGAGGAAAGCCATGAGCCGCACGGGGTTCATCGCGCCGCCGGTGAACTCGACGCTGTCGTAGTGCACGTGGTCGTGCTCTTCTTCCAGCAGGTCCTCGAACGACAGCTGGCCGTGCTGCTCGCGTGGACGCGGGTCGAACAGCAGGGCGGGGTCGACGCGACCGAACGTCGACTGGACCACCGGCACACCCGGCTTGAGCCGGTCGATCTCGGCCGCGAGCGCCGAGGGGTCCGTGACGCGGTCGACCTTGTTGAGCACCACCAGGTCCGCCACGCGCACGTGCCTGGCCAGGTCGTCGGGGAACTCCGCCGCGTCGACCAGCAGCACCAGGCCGCCGTAGGTCAGGCGCGGGTTCTCGCTCGCGAGCACCATCCGCGCCATGGCCTGCGGTTCGGCCAGGCCGCTCGCCTCGATGACGATGACGTCCACCAGGGAGTCGAGCTTGGCGAGCATCCCGTCGAGCTCGCTGACGTCCACCGCGCAGCACAGGCACCCGTTGCTCAGCGAGACGGTGGAGTCGACCTGACCGGCCACGCTCATCGCGTCGACGCCGATGGCGCCGAAGTCGTTGACCACCACCCCGACCCGCGTGCCGCGACTGCCGCCGAGCAGGTGGTTGAGCAACGTCGTCTTGCCGGAGCCGAGGAACCCCGCCACCACCACCACCGGGATCCGCTTCACGCCGACCGATCCTAGACGTCGGTCGGTGCGCCCGAGCGTCCAACTCGTTCCGGACGTCGGACGCTCCCGGTCAGGTGGTGAGGGAGATGAAGTGGTCCATGGCGGCGTCGACGGCGGCGAGGTCGTCGGTGGCGACCAGGTCCAGGAGCAGGCCGCGGGCGACGGCGAGGCCCAGGCGGGCGCGGGCGGCGGCGACGTCGGGCGGGTGGCCGAGGGAGCGCTGGATGGCCGCGACGGGTTCCAGCCAGTCGGTGACGATGCCGTCCAGCAGCGCGGTGGTGCCGGGACGGCCCTGGACGGCCTGGGCGTACAGCTCGAAGAACAGGCGCTCGTGCGCGCGCAGGGACGGGTCGGTGAGCGCGCGCCAGAAGGCGCGGGCGGCTTCGGCCGGGTCGTCGGTCGGCAGGGCGGCCAGGACGGCGCGCTGCCTGGCCTCGACCGCGCGCACGACCTCGACCAGCAGGCCCTCCATCGAGCCGAAGTGGTACAGGAGCATCCGGTGGCTCGTGCCGACCGCCTCGGCCAGCCGGCGCAGGCTCACCTCGCCCAGGCCGTGCTCGGCCAGGTGGTCGACCACGGCGGTGAGCAGGCGTTCGCGGGGCGCCCCTTGTTCCGGCATGTACCAGATGGTACATGTACCGCATGGTACAGAGAGTGGACGTCCACGTGCGCAGCGAAGCCCCGCCGGAACGGGTTTACCGCCTGGCCGCGGACAGCGCGACGTGGCCCGAGTGGTCGCCCGTGGTGCGGTACGAGCGGGAACGCGCGGGTGACGCGAATGGCGTCGGCGAAGTGCGGGTATTCCACAACAAAGGCCGCAAGGCGCTCACGAGGGAGGAGGTCGTCGAACTGACGCCGAACCGGCGGGTGGGCTACGTCCTGCTGTCGGGTCTCGCCATTCGCGACTACCAGGCGTTCATCGACCTCGTGCCGGACGGTGACGGGACGGCGATCCGCTGGCACTCGTCGTTCGAGCCGAAGACGCCGGGGACGGGGTGGCTCTACCGCTTGGTGCTCCAGGCCGTGATCGCGCGGTACGCCCGAGGGCTCGCCGCGCACGCCGCCGCCGGGAACTGAGGTTTTCCACACCCCGGTGTGCGGTCCGCTTCATGGTGACGGCGTCGGCGCGTTCGTAACTTGGGATCATGAATGTCGTCACGTGGGTCACCGACCTGATGGAATCGCTCGGCGCGCCCGGCGCCGGGATCGCGATCGCGCTGGAGAACCTCTTCCCACCGCTGCCGAGCGAGCTGTTCCTGCCGCTGGCGGGCTTCACCGCGAGCCAGGGCAAGATGAACCTGTTCGCCGCGATCCTGTGGACCACCACCGGGTCGGTCGCCGGCGCGCTCGCGCTGTACTACCTCGGCGCGCTGCTGGGCCGTGACCGGATCAGGGCCGTCGCGCAACGGCTGCCGCTGGTCAAGGTGTCCGATGTGGACCGGACCGAGGAGT
The DNA here is from genome assembly GCF_040295345.1 of Actinosynnema sp. NPDC002837. Lineage (NCBI taxonomy): Bacteria > Bacillati > Actinomycetota > Actinomycetes > Pseudonocardiales > Pseudonocardiaceae > Actinosynnema > Actinosynnema sp. NPDC002837. Next base: position 94,898 of record NZ_JBEOVG010000018.1, on the reverse strand, counting down.
GGTTCGCCCGGCACGGCAAGGCGACGGTGTTCTTCGGCCGCATGGTGCCGATCTTCCGCAGCCTCATCTCCATCCCGGCGGGCGTGGAGCGCATGCCGCTGCCCGGCTTCCTGTTGCTGACCGCGGCGGGCAGCCTGATCTGGAACACCGCGCTCATCCTCGCCGGGTACGTGCTGGGCGCGAACTACCACCTCGTCGACCAGTACCTGGGCGTCGTGACGAAGGTCGTGGTCGGGCTGGTCGTGCTGGCCGTCGCCTGGTTCGTCGTGTCCCGCCTGACCCAGAAGAAGAAGGCTCAGGCCCGCAAGTAGCGCAGGATCGCGAGCACCCGGCGGCTGTAGCCGTCCACATCGGACAGACCGAGCTTGTCGAAGATCGAGTTGATGTGCTTCTCCACCGCGCTGCGCGACACGTGCAGCCGGGACGCGATCGCGTTGTTCGTGTGCCCCTCGGCCATGTGCGCCAGCACCTGGCGCTCCCGCTCGGTCAGCGCGTCCAGCGGGTGGGTCGTGCGGGCCAGCAGCCGGCGCACCACCTCCGGGTCGAACGCCACGTCACCCGCGCCGACCCGGCGCAGCGCGTCCAGGAACTCCTCCACCTGGACCACCCGGTCCTTGAGCAGGTAACCGACGCCGTCGGCGTGCTCGGTGAGCAGGTCGACGGCGTAGCGCTGCTCGACGTACTGCGACAGCACCAGCACGCCGACGCCCGGGAACCGCCGGCGGATCTCCAACGCGGCCTTCAGGCCCTCGTCGGAGTTCGTCGGCGGCATCCGCACGTCGGTCACCACCACGTCCGGCAGGTGCGCCGCCACCGCGCTGATCAGCGCTTCCGCGTCACCGACGGCCGCGAGCACGTCGTGGCCCTCCTCTACCAGCAGTCGCACCAGGCCCTCGCGCAGCAGCGTCGAGTCCTCCGCCAGGATCACCCGCACGGCACGTCCGCGGTGATCACCGTGGGACCGCCGACCGGGCTGGTCACGTCGAACGCGCCGTCCAGCGCGAGCACCCGCCGGGACAGGCCGGCCAGCCCGCCGCCGGCCGGGTCCGCTCCCCCGACGCCGTCGTCCACGACCCGCACCCGCACCGCGCCCGCCTCCTCGGTGATGTCCACGCCGATCATGGTCGCACCCGAGTGCTTGGCCGCGTTCGTCACCGCCTCGCAGACCACGAAGTACACCGCGGTCTCCACCGACGGCGCCGCGACCAGGGGCGCGCACCGGATCCGCACCGGGATCGCGGACCGGTCCGCCACCGCCTCCAGCGCCTCGACCAGGCCCAACGAGTCCAGCGCCGCCGGGTACACCCGCCAGGCCACCTCGCGCAGGTCCTCCAGGACGTGCCGGGACTCCTCGTGCGCCTGCGCGAGCAGGTCGTCGGCGTGGTCGGGGTTGCGGCGGGCGCGGCCGAGCAGCATGCCCAGCGCGACCAACCGCTGCTGCACGCCGTCGTGCAGGTCGCGCTCGATGCGCCTGCGCTCGGCGTCGACGGCCGCCACGATGCCCGCCCGGCTCGCGGCCAGCTCGTCGATGCGCAGGCGCAGCAGCTCGGCCTCGCTCGGGCCGAGCCAGCGCCGGGCGACCTTCCCCTCCAGCGCGACCACGCCGATGATGCCCTGCACCTCGATGTAGAGCAGGACCAGGCCGATCAGCCCCGTCCACAGGAAGGCCGTCCAGTCGTCGGAGCGGTCCAGGCCGCTCTCCGGACCGCCCGCGAACAGCCGGTACAGCACGATGACGCCCATCGCCAGGCCGTAGAACAGCCAGGCCAGCACGAACCCGCCGAACAGGCCGATGGGCGCGCGCACGGCCAGGTAGCGCACCGCCTGCTCCCGCGTCGGCTCCGCGCTGTCGATGCCGAGGAACGACCGCAGCCGCCGTCGTTCGAGCCCGGCGACCGAGACGGCCGCGTTCCGGGCGAACGCCACGACGACCAGGTCCACCAGCGCCGTGCCGAAGCCGAGCAACAGTCCGGCAACGGCGCGCAACCCCCTGTGCACCTGATCGAGGCTAGTCGACCCGATTGTGCTATTGGCGATCGCACATCCTCTGCAGAGGATCTGTAGCGTGGGCACAATCGCGGTCATCGGCGCAGGTCAAGCGGGTTTGGTGTTATCGGCGGCGCTCCTGCGCGCCGGATGGCGGGTCACCCTCTACTCCGACCGGACGGCCGAGGAGCACCTCGACGACCGCGGCCGGCCGACCGCCTGCCTGTTCGGCGACCAGGTCGAGTACGAGGCTGAGCTGGGCCTCGACTTCTGGCCCGAGGCCTCCCGGATGCGCCGCATCCACCTGGACCTGTTCACGGAGGACCGCTCGCTCGCGTTCTCGGTCGACGCGCCGCTGCGCAAGCCCGCGCTGGCCGTCGACCAGCGGTTGAAGTTCTCCGCCGGCCTGGCGGAGCTCGAGTCGCGCGGCGCGTCCGTGGTGATCGACACGGTCGACGTGGACGACCTGGACCGGCTGGCCGCGTCACACGACCTGGTGGTCGTCACGGCCGGGCACAAGTCGCTGACCGGCCTGTTCGAGCGCGACCCGGTCCGGTCGGTGCACTCGGAGCCGCAGCGCAGCCTGTTCATGGTCAACATCCACGGCTACGAGCTGGAGGCGCGGCCCGAGCACCGGGAGGGCGTGTTCTCGTTCCTGCCGGGCACGCTGGAGGTGTTCTGGATCCCGTTCCACGACAAGGACGTCGGCGAGTCGCGGAGCATCGTGGTGGAGGCGGCGCCGGGCGGCCGCGCGGACCGCTTCGGCCGCGTGACCTCGGCCGACGAGGGCCTGTCCGTGCTCAAGGACGTGGTGGACGACCTGTTCCCGCACGAGTCGGCGTTCCTGCGGCCCGCCCGCCCGACCAGCCCGGTGACCTGGATCAAGGGCCAGATCGTGCCGGTGGTGCGCAAGCCGGTCGCCGTGCTGCCGTCCGGGCGGCACGTGCTCGGCCTCGGCGACGCCGTCGTGCTCAACGACCCGCTGGCCGGGCAGGGCGCGAACAACGCCACCCGGATGGCCCGGTTCTTCGCCGAGGAGCTGTCCGCGCACGGCGGGCCGTTCACCCCGTCGTGGCTGACCGAGAGGTTCGACGAGTGGTGGGAGCGCGGCTGCTACACCAGCGACTTCTCCAATGGGCTGCTCGCGCCGCTCAACGACGAGCAGAAGACCGTGATGCTCGCCGCCTCACGCCGGGAGGACATCGGCGAGCAGCTGTGGGAGGGGTTCAACGACCCGTCGTCGCTGTTCCCGTGGTTCTTCGACGCGGCGGCCACCCGGGAGTTCCTGGCCCGGCGCAACGTGCGCCGGCTGGACGTGCTGCGGTACAAGCTGGGCGTCGGGGTGAACCTGCTGGGGCAGAAGGCGTCGAGGCTGCTCAAGCGGCCTGTCGGCGGGACAGCGACGCCTTGATCTCCTTCGCCGCCGCACGGCCCGCCCGGGTGGCGCCGACCGTGCTGGCCGACGGGCCGTAGCCGACGAGGTGCACGCGCGGGTCGGCGACGACCCTCGTGCCGTCGAGGCGGATGCCGCCGCCGGGTCCGCGCAGGCGCAGCGGGGCGAGGTGGTCGAGGGCGGCGCGGAACCCGGTCGCCCACAGGATGGCGTCCACCCGCTCGTGCGTGCCGTCGGGCCAGACCACGCCGTCCTCGGTGATCCGGTCGAACACCGGCCGCCGGGCCAGCACTCCGGTCTCCAGGGCCTCGCGGACGGCCGGGGTGAGGTTGAGGCCGGTCACGCCGACCACGCTGCGGGGCGGCAGGCCGCGGCGGACGCGGTCCTCCACCTTGGCGACCACGGCCCGGCCCAGCTCCGGCGTGAACGGCTCGTCGAAGAACTCCGGCTCGCGGCGCGTGGCCCAGGTCGTGCGGGCGGCGTGCCGGTCGATCTCCAGCAACTGCTGCACCGCCGACGTGCCGCCGCCGACCACGACCACGTGCTGCCCGGCGAACTCCTCCGGCCCCCGGTACTGCGAGGAGTGCAGCTGACGGCCCCGGAACAGCTCCTGGCCGGGGTAGCGGGGCCAGAACGGGCGAGTCCACGTGCCGGTGGCGTTGACCAGCGCCTCGGCCTCCCAGACACCGCTGTCGGTCTCGACGCGCAGCAGGCCGTCGTGGTCGCGGACGGCGTGCACGCGCACCGGCCGCCGCACCTCGATGCCGTTGCGGCGCTCGAAGTCGGCGAAGTAGGCGGGCAGCACCTCGTTGGCGGGCGCGGTCGGGTCCGGCTCGGCGAACGGCATGCCCGGCAGGTCGTGGATGCCGTGCACGGTCGCCATCCGCAACGTGGGCCAGCGGTGCCGCCACGCGCCACCAGGGCCCGCGTCCGCGTCCAGCACGACGTGGTCGAGGTTCGCGCGCTTGAGGAAGTAGGCCGCCGACAACCCGGCCTGACCTGCACCGATGACCACCACGTCCATACCGGGGTCAACGCCGGCGCCGGGTCCGGCGCTTCCCGGTGTCGCGACCGTCACACCAGGAAGGCATTCGAGGTCTTCGGCGTTGGTCGAAGGCATGACCCGACTCCGCGACGTGCCCCTGTCCGCCCTCGACCTCGCCGCGGTCACCACGGCGACGGACGCGCGCACGGCGCTCAGGCACACGCGTGAGCTGGCCCAGCACGTCGAACGCCTCGGCTTCACCCGGTTCTGGCTCGCCGAGCACCACAACATGCCCGGCATCGCCAGCTCCTCGCCCGCGATCCTCATCGGCCACGTGGCCGACGCCACCACCACCCTGCGGGTCGGCTCCGGCGGCGTGATGCTGCCCAACCACCCGCCGCTGGTCGTGGCCGAGCAGTTCGGCACGCTGTCCGCCCTGCACCCCGGCCGCATCGACCTCGGCATCGGCCGCGCGCCCGGCACCGACCAGCGCACGGCGCAGGCGTTGCGCCGCACCACCGGCCCGCTGTCGGTGGACGACTTCCCGCAGCAGCTCAGCGAGCTGACCGGCTACTTCAACGGCACCGAAGAGCTCAACGCGATGCCCGCCGAGGGCAACAAGCCGGACGTGTTCCTGCTCGGGTCGAGCGGGTACAGCGCGCAGGTCGCGGGCCTGCTCGGGCTGCCGTTCGCGTTCGCGCACCACTTCAGCGCGGAGAACACGCTGCCCGCGCTGGCCCTGTACCGCGAGCGGTTCCGGCCCTCCGAGCGGCTGTCGGAGCCCTACGCGCTGGTCTGCGCCTCGGTGATCGTGGCCGACACCGACGAGCACGCGCAGCGGATCGCGGGCCCCGGCGCGCTCGCGTTCGTCAAGCTGCGCAGCGGGCGGCCCGGTCCCCTGGCCACCGACCAGGAGGCCGCCGACTACCCGTACACCGACGTCGAGCGGCTGATCTTCGAGGACCGGATCGCGTCCCAGGTCATCGGTTCGCCGCGGACGGTCGAGGCGGGGCTCGAACGGCTGTTGGAGGACACCCGGGCGGATGAGCTGATGGTGACGACGATGGTCGCCGAGCAGTCGGACCGGCTGAGGTCTTACGGACTACTGGCGGAGCTGGCGGGACGTTCGACCGTCCAGGGTTCGTCCGAACGGGTGAAGACCGACGTAGAGGTGTAGCGGTACGGCCACGGGGGGCGATGATCGTAGTGGAGCGCGCACGCCCCCCGACGCGCTCCCCAACTTCCGGGCGCTCCCCGCGCCCGATCGCTCGGCCGCCGCCGACCCGCGTGGTCGCCGCCAGGTGTGGCGCCGCCCACGCGGGCAGCCGTGCGTCATCACGGCTTGGCCACAGGCCGGCACCAGGTGCGAATCAAGGCCCCGGTTCGGTCACCGGGCAACCCCCGACACCGTCATGGTGGTGGCAGTCGCAGTCAAGCCCACCGCCGGGGCGGGAAGGGGAGGTTCGTGAAGTTCGCCAGACTGGCCGTCGGCGTGTGCCTAGGCCTGGCAATGGCGGGATGTGCGGACCCCTCCGACATTTCCACGCCCCCCGGTCCGTCCGCGGTGGCCGAGCAGCGCGGTGACGAGCCGTCGTCGGCCTCGTTCACGGCGTTCGGCGCGCAGCGGGTCTGGGGCAACGGCATGGCGGTCACCGTGTCGCCGCCCAGGTCGCTGAGACCGAGCGAGACGTCGTTCCCGCAGTCCCCGCGCACCGCCGTGTTCACGCTGACCGTGGTCAACGGCACCAAGACCGCCTACCGCACCAGCCAGCTGTCCGTGCGCGCGTTGGTCGACGGTCACCCGGTCGCCGAGGTGCGCGACTCCGTGCAGGGGCTCAACGGCGTCGGCGCCGGGGTCAACGAGGTGGCGCCCGGTGCGGAGACCGTGCTGACGATGGCGTTCGCCGTGCCCGCCGACCCGGTGCGGTTGCAGCTCGTGGTCGAGCCGAACGGCGCCAACCAGGACCCGAGCGCGACGTTCGAGGGCGTCGCCTGACCTTGTAGCGTCTGGGGCCATGACCGAGCAGAAGCGCCTGTCACCGGGCGACCAGGCCCCGGCGTTCACGCTGCCCGACAGCGAGGGCAAGCCCGTCTCGCTTTCCGACTACGCCGGCCGCTCCGTGGTCGTCTACTTCTACCCGGCCGCGGGCACGCCGGGCTGCACCAAGCAGGCGTGCGACTTCCGCGACAGCATCGGCGACCTCGCGTCGTCGGGCTACGAGGTCGTCGGCATCTCGCCGGACAAGCCGGAGAAGCTGGCCAAGTTCGCCGCCGCGGAGGGCCTGAACTTCCCGCTGCTGTCCGACGTCGACCGCAAGGTGCTGGCCGAGTGGGGCGCGTTCGGGGAGAAGCAGAACTACGGCCGGACGGTCATGGGCGTGATCCGCTCGACGTTCCTGGTCGGCCCCGAGGGGAAGATCGAGAAGGCCATGTACAACGTGCGCGCGACCGGGCACGTGGCCAAGCTGCTGCGCGAACTGCCCGCCTGATCACCCGTACGACCGATTGCCGGGTGCCCTCCCCTGCTCGAACCTGTCGGTTCGGAGCACGGGGAGGGCACCATCGCCATTCTGGAGGCGGCGGCCGGCAAGATCGGTGAGGCCGTCGCGCAGCACGCGGCGAAGGCCTGGCTGTCACGTCGACGGGCGTCGCGCGACCGCACGGCGTCGTTGGCCTCGCTGGCCGCCGAGGAGCTCTCGTCGATCCGCGGGCGTGACCGCTTGGATCACCTGATCGCGGGAATCGGCCACCAGGTGGGTGACCAGCTCGAACCGCTGCTGGCGGCGAAGTTCGCGTCGTTGCCGCCCGGTGAGGTGACGGCGGCGTTGGACGCCGTGGTCGACGCGTTGGGCGAGCTGGACCTGTCCGACGAGGCGCTGCTGGCCGCCGACGCCGACCCCGAGCTGCTGGCCCGGCGGGTGCGGGCGACGCTCGTGCGCGACGCCGGGCTGTCCGAGCAGGCGACCCGGTTGTACGAGGTCGCGCTGGACCAGGCGTGCCGCTACCTGGTGCAGGTGATCCGGCACCTGCCGGCGTTCCAGCCGCGGGCGCTGGCCGAGGTGCTGGCCCGTGCCTCGCAGCAGGCCGCGTTGCTGGAGGACGTGCTGTCCCGGCTGCCGCGCACCAGCCTGCACGCGCCGACCGGCGTGGACACCGACGAGGAGTTCCGCGACGAGTACCTGCGCTACGTCGGCAACGTCTTGGACCGGCTGGAACTGCTCGGCCTGACCATGCGCCACCGGCCGAAGCTCGCGTTGAGCGTCGCCTACCTGAGCCTGAGCGTCACCGACCAGGACCAGCGCGGCTCGCGCTTCGAGTTCGACCGCTGGTTCGGCGCCGACGTCGACCGCGGGCACGGCTCGCTGCGGGTCGAGGCGGCCATCGGCAACGCCGACCGCACGTTGGTGCGCGGTGAGGCCGGGTCGGGCAAGACGACCCTGCTGGACTGGCTGGCCGTGACGGCGGCGCGGGAGGCGTTCACCGACCGGTTGGCGTCGTGGAACGGCCTGGTGCCGCTGGTGGTGCGGCTGCGCCGGTACGCGGACTCGCCGCTGCCGCGGCCCGAGCAGTTCCTGGACCACGCGGCGGGGTGGCTGGCCGGGCTCATGCCCACCGGGTGGGTGCACCGCGTGCTGCGGTCCGGGCACGGGTTGGTGCTGGTCGACGGGGTGGACGAGGTGCCGGCGGGTCGGCGTCGGCTGGTGCGGGAGTGGCTGCGGGAGCTGGTGACGGCGTTCCCCTCGGCACGGGTGGTGGTGACGTCCCGGCCGGCGGCGGCGGATCAGCGGTGGCTGCACGACGAGGGTTTCGGCTCGGTGTTGCTGGAGCAGCTGAGCCCGGCCGACGTGCGGGTGTTCCTCCAGCGCTGGCACGGGGCCGCGCGGGACGCCGAGTCGTTGCCCTGTGCGCCGGAGGACCTGCCGGTGGCGGAGCGGCGGTTGTTGCGGCAGTTGGACAACCGGCCGCACCTGCGCGCGCTGGCCGCGTCGCCGTTGTTGTGCGCGATGTTGTGCGCGTTGAACCTGGGGCGGACCTCGGAGCTGCCGCAGAGCCGGATGGAGCTGTACCAGGCGGCGTTGACCATGCTGCTGGACTTGAGGGACGCGGAACGTCAGATCGCCGGGATGTTGAGCGGGACCGAGAAGACCGTGCTGCTGCGGGACTTGGCGTGGCGGCTGATCCAGGCGGGCAGGTCCGAGCTGCCGCTGGATCGGGCGGTCTCCTTCGTGTCGATGAAGCTGCCTTCGATGCCCACGGTGGATTCCTCGGCGGACGTCGTGCTGGCGCACCTGCTGGAGCGGAGCGGGGTGCTGCGCGAGCCGGTGCCGGGCCGGGTCGACTTCGTGCACCGGACGTTCCAGGAGTACCTGGCGGCGAGCGAGGCCACCGAGCAGGAGCACATCGAGACGCTGGCCGGTAACGCCCACTTGGACACCTGGCGCGAGACCGTGGTGATGGCGTGCGGTCACGGGAAGCGCTCGCAGACCCGGGCCCTGCTGACCGCCATCCTGGACCGTGCGGATGCGGAACCCCGCCACGCCCGGCGGTTGCGGCTCTTGGCGGCGGCGTGCCTGGAGACGGTCACCGACGTGGACGCCGAGGTGCACCAACGGATCGACCGGGTCATCCGCGACTACTTGGTGCCGCCCCGGAGCGTCCGGGAGACCCGTTCCCTGGCGTCCATCGGCCACCGGGTGCTGCGCTACCTGCCAGACACCCTGGAGGGCCTCTCCGAAGCCGCTGCCGCCGCCACCACTCGCGCCGTGGCCCTGACGGGCAGCGCGGACGCCATCCCCCGACTCTCCCGCTACGCCCAGGACGGCAGGCGGGCCGTGCAGCTGGAGGTGGCCAAGGCGTGGGCGTACTTCGACCCGGAGCGGTACGCCCGGGAGGTGTTGGCCGACGCGCCGCTGCGGTCCGGCACCATCCACGTGACCGAGGCCCGGTTGGTGAAGCACCTGGCCCTGCTCCGGCACCTGTCCTGGACGACTTTGCGGCTGGCCGGACCGCACGCCGATTTCCGACTGGTCCGAGGCGTTCCGCACCTGAAGTACCTGTACCAGGACGTGGAAGGCGACATCGACCTCGCCCCGCTGACGGAGCACACCGAACTCCAGCAGCTGATCATCCTGGGCGGGCAGGACTACCGCAATCTCGGTGCGCTCGAAGCCCTCCCGGACCTGGAGGAGCTGGTTCTGGGCAGATTGGCCGAGCTCAATGGGGTGGCACGACTGCGGAAGCTCAACTACCTCGCCGTCAACTTTCTCCCCGAGGCGGGCACGAGCCTCGCGCCCCTGCGCCACCTGCCTCTGCGCAACCTCGGCCTGTACTGGGGCGCGACGCCGGAGATGCTCGACGACATCGCCGACCACCTACCGGGCCTCGAAAGGCTCCAACTGGGAGGCAAGATCGCGCAGCGCCTCGATCCCGTGACCGGTCTCAAGAAGCTGCGAGAGCTGAGGCTGATCGCCGGGTCCGAGCCGCTCGACCTGGGGCCCATTCGGGGCATGACCCTGGAACTCAGCCTCTCGAGCCGGGACGAGCACATCGGTTTGGACGTGCTCGGCCCCGGCGTGAGGGTTAGCTACTTCAACTGAGCCAGCTGCCGCAGGTGTGGGAGCAGGAGGCGCAGGGCGCGGCCCCGGTGGGAGATTTCGTCCTTCTGGTCCGGGGTCAGCTCGGCCGACGTCACCTCGTGGCCCTCCGGGCGGAAGATCGGGTCGTAGCCGAAGCCGTTCTCGCCGGCCGGTTCGCGGGTGATCGTGCCCCGCCACTCGCCGCGCACGACGGTCTCGACGCCGTCGCCCGCCACGAACGCCGCCGTGCACACGAAGGCCGCTCCCCTGCGCTCGTCCGGGACGTCGCGCAGTTGGCCGAGCACCAGGTCCAGGTTGGCCTGGTCGTCGCCGTGCCGGCCGGACCAGCGGGCGGACAGGACGCCCGGCATGCCGTTCAACGCGTCGATCGCGATGCCGGAGTCGTCCGCGACCGAGGGGAGGCCGGTGGCGTCGAACGCGTCACGGGCCTTGGCCAGGGCGTTGCCCTCGAAGGTCGGATCGGTCTCCGGCGCCTCCGGGAACTCCGGCACGTCGTCCAGACCGACGACCTCGATCCCCGCCAGCCCTTCGGCCAGCAGGATGCGGCGCAGTTCGCCGAGCTTCTTCTTGTTCCGCGAGGCCAGGAGCAGCTTCACTTCTTCTTCGCCTTCGGCTCGGGCAGGACGCCGGGGTAGGGCAGGGCCAGCGCCTCGGCCTGGATGCGGTTCAGCTCGGCGCAGCCGGCCAGGGCCAGGTCGAGCATCTTGTCCAACGTCGACCGCGCGAAGGTCGCGCCCTCGCCGGTGCCCTGCACCTCGATCAACGTGCCGGCGTCCGTGGCGACGACGTTCATGTCGACCTCGGCGCGCGAGTCCTCTTCGTACGGCAGGTCCAGGCGCACGCGGCCGTCCACGACGCCGACCGACACCGCCGACACCGCGCACGAGAGCGGCTGGGGGTCGGCCAGGCGGCCGGCGGCGCCCAGCCAGGTGACGGCGTCGGCCAGGGCCACGTACGCGCCGGTGATGGCGGCGGTGCGGGTGCCGCCGTCTGCCTGGATCACGTCGCAGTCGATCACGATCGTGTTCTCGCCGAGCGCGGCCAGGTCGATGCACGCCCGCAGAGATCGCCCGATCAGGCGGCTGATCTCGTGCGTGCGTCCCCCGATCCGCCCCTTCACCGACTCACGGTCGCTGCGCGTGTGCGTGGCGGAGGGCAGCATCGCGTATTCGGCGGTCACCCAGCCGAGACCCGAGCCGGACCGCCACCGCGGCACGCCCTCGGTCACGCTGGCCGCGCACAACACCCGCGTGTTGCCGAACTCGATCAGCACCGACCCGGCGGGCCACTGCTGGAAGCCGCGGGTGATCCGGATGTCGCGCAGTACGTCGTCGTTCCTGCCATCGGTCCTCAGCACGGCACTACCCTATGTCGCTGAACCCGGGAGCAACCCACCGGCGTAGGGAGAGACATGGCACTCGCAGACGACCTGGTGACGATCTTCGGTCTCCCCGCGCACCCGCTGCTGGTCCACGCGGTGGTGGTGCTGCTCCCGTTGGCCGCGCTGGGCGCCGCCGCGCTGGCCGTGGTGCCCCGGTGGCGGCAGCGGTTCGCGTGGCCCCTGCTGGGCGTGACGCTGGTGGCGGTCGGCTCGGTGCCGCTGGCGCAGTGGGCGGGCGAGCAGCTGATCGCGAAGATGCAGGCGGCGGGTTTCCAGGACCCGGCGGCCCAGCGGCACGCCGACCTCGGCAACGACCTGCTGCCGTTCGCGCTGGGCTTCGGCGTGGTCGTGGTGGCCCTGCTCGTCGCCGGCCGCCTGGCCGACCGCGAACGCGCGGCGGCCGTCGAGGACTCGGCCGTGCCGAAGACCTGGCGCCGGATCTCGACGGTCGTCGCCGTCCTGGTCATCGCCGCCGGCGCCGCCACGATCGTCCAGACCGTCCGCATCGGCCACAGCGGCACCAACGCCGTCTACGACTACGTGAGCACCATCTGACCCCGCGAGCGTCCTACGCCCGGCTCACAGGTCCGGAACGCAGGACGCTCGCGGGTCAGGCGGGCAGCGTCAGCGGGGTCGGCGGGGCGGCCTTCAACGTGCGGGTGACGGTGCACAGCTGGTCGATCGCGCGGAGGACGGCGGTCTCCAGGGCGGCGCGCTGGTCGGCGTCCAGCTGGGAGATGTCGTAGTCGAGCGCGACCGGCACGCTGGTCAGCGAGTGCCCGTCCGCCGAGCGCACGTCGTCCGCGCGCGCCACCAGGTCGCCGTCCACGCGGCGGGTCACGAGCGTCTCCGCCGTCACCACCGCGCAGCCCGCCGCCGCCGCGAGCAGCAGCTCCACCGGCGTGAACGCGCCCTCGGCGCCCTTGCGGCCGACGCGCACCGACGCGCCCCGGTCGTTCGTGGCCACGAAGTCGTGCTGACCGACCCGACGCACCTCGACGTTCGACACGCCATCGACGTTAGTCGATCCGATCCTCCGTGGCTGCCGCGATCTTGCGGACGTAGCCGATGTCACCGCAGTCGTCGTCCAACCGGCTCTGCCGGACCTCCGTGAACAGCCGGCCGAGCTCGTCGCGCCGCTCGTCGGACACCTCCTGCCGCGCGTCGTTGAGGATCGTCCGCTCCTCCTCGTCCACGTGGTGGTTGAGCGCCTGGACCAGCTCCTCCAGCTTGTCCTCCCACTCCTCGGAGCCGGTGTCCTCGACCTCCATCAGCGCCAGCAACGCCTGGTGGCCCTCGGCGTGCTCCTCCGCGCCGTGGTCGACCTCGGCGTTGTCGACTTCCTTGTACCGCTTGAGGGCCGGGTACACCTTGGACTCCTCGGCCTCCGCGTGCGCCACCAGCAGCGCCGCCAACTCGCCGAGCACCGCCGAGCGGTCGGTGTTCCGGTCGCGCAGCGCCCGGAACAGCTCCTCGAACTTGCGGTGGTCGGCCAGGATCAGCTCGACGACATCAGTTGCCATGGCCGCCGATTACCCGCACCTCCGACCGGTCAACCGCGTAGGTGTCGCCTTGGTTGACCACGTCGACCGGCCCGGCGAAGCGGCTGCGCGCCTCGGCCAGCACGGCGTCGCGATCGGTCCACGGCGCGATGTGCGTGAGCAGCAGCCGCCCGACACCGGCGTCCGCCGCCACCTCACCCGCCTGCACCCCGGACAGGTGCGTGCCGGGCGGCCGGTCGTCGGAGTGCGTCCACGTCGCCTCGGACAGCAGCACGTCCACGTCGCGCGCCAAGCCGCGTAACGCCTCGCACGGCCCCGTGTCACCGGTGTAGGCCAACGTCGCCGTCTTGGTGGCGATGCGGAACCCGTAGGTCTCGGTCGGGTGGTCCACCCGGACGGCCGTGATCTCGAACGGCCCGATGCGGGTCACCGCGCCGTCGGCGACGGTGTGGAACTCGAACACGTCGCCCAGGTCCGTGGTGAGCAGTTCGTCGGCCGTCTCCGCGTACGCGCGGGCGAACCGGTCGGCGGCCTCGGCGGGCCCGTGCACGGGCAGCCGTCGTTCTCGCGTGTCGTACGGCGGGTGGGTGTGGTAGCGGCGTATGACGGCGAGGGTGGTGAAGTCGGCGCAGTGGTCCGGGTGCAGGTGGGAGAACAGCAGGGCGTCCAACGAGAACGCGTCGTGACGCGTCTGCAGCGACGCCAGGACCCCGCTGCCCAGTTCGATCGCGAGTCGGCAGCCCTCCGCCTCGACGAGGTAGCCGGATGCGGGCCCGTGCGGTCCCGGCAGGCTGCCCGAGCAGCCGAGGATGGTCAACAGCACCCGTGGAGCGTGCCAGGTCAGCCGTGGGCGTGGAAGGTCGCCTTTTCCAACCCGGGCAGGAATCGGCGTGCCAGCCTGGCGAACGGCTCGACCGGACCGGTGCAGCTGAACCGCTGGTCGGGGTCGCCGTCGCGGAACAGGTCGCGCTCCGTGAGCACCCGCACGACGTCCTTCACGGTCTCCTCGGCGCTGGAGACGAGCGTCACGCCGTCGCCCATCACGATCTGCAGCACACCGGTCAGCAGCGGGTAGTGCGTGCAGCCGAGGACGAGCGTGTCGACCTCGGCCCGCTGCAGCGGTTCCAGGTAGGCCTGGGCCAGGCCCAGCACCTGGCGGCCGGAGGTGGTGCCGCGCTCCACGAAGTCCACGAACCGGGGGCACGCGACCGCGGTGACCTCGATGTCCCGTGCGGCGGCGAACGCGTCCTGGTACGCGCCGGACGCGACCGTGCCCGCCGTGCCGATGACGCCGACCCGGCCCGTGCGCGTGGTGGCGGCCGCCCGGCGCACGGCGGGCAGCACGACCTCGACCACCGGGATGTCGTAGCGCTCGCGCGCGTCGCGCAGGCAGGCCGCGGACGCCGTGTTGCAGGCGATGACCAGCAGCTTCGCGCCGTCGGCGACCAGCCGGTCCATCACTTCGAGGGCGTACTTGCGCGCCTCGGCGATGGGCAGCGGGCCGTACGGGCAGTTGACCGTGTCGCCGACGTAGCGGATCCGCTCGCCCGGCAACTGGTCCATGATCGCCCGTGCGACGGTCAGCCCGCCGACCCCGGAGTCGAAGATCGCGATGGGCGAATCGGCGGTGACGGTCACGCGTCGAGCGTAGTCCGGGCGCTCTTCCTGGCATCCCGGGCGACGCCCCACGCCGCCAGGACGCCGCCGAGCGCGCCGAACAGGTGGCCTTCCCAGGAGATGCCCGGCTGGCCCGGCAGCACACCCCACAGCGCCGCGCCGTAGACCGCGAAGACGACCACGGCCAGCAGGATCTGCAGCGGGCTGCGCGCGAAGATGCCGCGCACCAGCAGGAACACCAGGAAGCCGAAGACGAGGCCGGACGCGCCGATGTGGCTGCCGTAGGAGCCGAAGATCCACACACCGAGGCCGCTGGTCAGCCAGATGACCGCGGTGACCTGGAAGAACTGCTTGATCCCGGCGGAAGTGGCCAGGTAGGACAGCACGAGCAGCGGCACCGCGTTGCCGGTCAGGTGGGTCCAGTCGCCGTGCAGCAGCGGGAACCACAGGATGTTGTCCCACTCGCTGAAATCACGCGGGATCACGCCGTCGTCGTCGAGCCGGCCGCCGAGCACGGTGTCGATCGCCTCGACGACGTAGAGCAGGCCGACGAAGCCGAGCACGACCACGGCCGACAGCACGGGCCTCGGCGGCACGACGCGCTTGGCCAAGGGCTTGGCCTGCTTGGCCTGCTTGGGCGCGGCGACCACCGGGTCGGGCGTCGGCGGGGTGAAGGGGCCGGTGGGATCCACGTCACCAGGCTACGCGTGGATCCGGTGGTTCAGCCGGACTTCCGCCCAGCGTGACTTCTCCGTCTTTCGCCCATAAGCGACCGGTGCGTGACCGTAGGCTGTGCCGGTGTCGATCGATGTGGCGGTGCGGGCCGAAGCGGAACTGGGTGAGGCCCCCACGTGGGACCACGCCAGCGGAACGCTGCTCTGGGTGGACGTCCTCGGCAGCGAGGTGCACCGGTACAACCCCTCGCGCGACGACGACGCCGTCCTCGAAGTGCCGCAGCACGTGGGCGCGGCCAAGCCACGGACCCGCGGCGGCCTGGTGCTGAACCTGCGCGACGGCGTGGCGCTGATCGACCGGGACGGCGTCAAGACGTGGCTCGTCTACTGGGCCCGCGACGGCGTGCGGGGCAACGACGCGGCGATCGACCCGGCGGGCCGGCTGTGGGCGGGCACGATGCGGTACGACGAGGACCCCGGCGGCTGGCTGGCCCGCGTGGAGCCGAGCGGCGACGCGAAGGTCGTGCTGGACAAGGTGAGCGTCAGCAACGGCATCGGCTGGAGCCCCGACGCCGCGCTCATGTACTACATCGACTCGGCGGAGCGGCGGATCGACGTCCTCGACTACGACCGCGAGACCGGTGAGGCGACCAACCGCCGTCCGCTGGTCGACGTGCCGCGCGGGCTGCCCGACGGCCTCACCGTGGACGCGTCCGGCGCGATCTGGGTCGCGCTGTGGGGCGGTGCGGCGTTGCACCGGTACACGCCGGACGGCGTGCTGGACCGGGAGGTCGAGCTGCCGGTCGGCCAGCCGACGGCGTGCGCGTTCGGCGGCGCGGACTTCACCGACCTGTACGTGACGACCGCGCGCGTCGGGTTGAGCGGTGACGCGTTGAGCGAGCTGGCCGGTTCGGTCCTGGTGCTGCCGGGCGTCGGCGAGGGCCTGCCGTCGACCGCGTTCGCGGGCTAGCTCGGTGACCGGCGGCTAGAGGGTGTAGGTGGCGCCCGGCGCGGCCAGCTCGACCGGGCCCGGGAACGCCTCCGCCGCGTCGCTCAGCACGCCGTCGTGGTCCGACCACGGCAGGACGTGGGTCAGGACCAGGCGGTCGACGCCGGCGGCCTTGGCCACCTCGCCCGCCTCCTGCCCGCTCATGTGCAGGTAGTCGGCGCGGCCCGCCTGCTCGCGCCACGCCGAGTCGGCCAGCAGCAGGTCGGCGCCCTCGGCCAGCCGCACCAGCTCCGGGCACGGCACCGTGTCGCCGGAGAACACCAGCGACGCGCCGCCGTAGGTGATGCGGAACCCGTAGGCCTCGCAGATGTGGCGCATGGCGGCCACCTCGACCTCCACCGGGCCGATGGCGTACCGGCCGGGCGCGAGCGGGACGAAGTCGAAGGTCTCGGCCAGGTCCGTCGTCGCCAGCGAGGCCCGGTCGGCGGCGTGCGCGTTGGCCAGGCGGGACGGCGCGTGCGACGGCGCGAACACCGGCAACCGGCGTTCGGTGACGTCGTAGGGCGGCTCCGGGTGCTCGCTGCGGTGCACGGCGAGCGAGCCGAAGTCGGCGCAGTGGTCGAGGTGCAGGTGCGACAGCAGCACGGCGTCGAGCTCGAACGGGTCGCAGAGCCGCGTGAGCGGGCCGAACACCCCGCTGCCGAGCTCCATCACGATCCGCACGCCGCCCGCCTCCACCAGGTACCCGGAGGTCGGCAGATCGGGTCCCGGCGCGCTGCCCGCACACCCGAGCACCGTCAATTGCATGGGCTAAACGATAGCAGGACCGAGGACGGCAAAAATGCGGAAGCACCGTGGGTGCCGGCCATTGTATTCGACCGCCGCACAGGTTCACTCGAATGCATCAACCGAGGTCGGGAGCCTGTACGGGCCTGCGGCTTTCCGAAGCGCATTCGGTAACGCGGCAATTCCGCGAGGACGGCCGGTCCCTGTTTCGACATTACCTGGGGACGTCACTCGGAAGATTAGGACCCACCACGGCGCCACCGGTCGAAAGTTTCCGGGCGCAGCCGGCGCGACCGGACGGGCGCACCGGTCGTTGCCGCAGCTCATCACGCCATTTGAGACTCGCAACATTCACGAAACTCATTGTCCGCGACCAGTCCGCGACACATAGTGACGACAACTCACGCCGTGATCCTCAAGGAGGAGGGAATGGTCATGAGGACCCTTCTGGCCGTGGTGCTGCTGGTGATCGCGCCACTGCTGTCCGCGAACACCGCGGGCGCCGCGCCCGCCCCGGAAGCGGGGCCGGTCGCGCTCGCCTGCAACGGGTACGTCGCGCTGACCTACGACGACGGTCCGAACGCGCAGTTCACCCGTCCCTTGTTGAGCGCGCTGCGCTCGGCGGGCGCGCGGGCCACGTTCTTCGACCTCGGCTCACGCGTGCAGCAGCAGCCGCAACTGACGCGCGAGACCGCGCAGGCGGGCATGTGGGTCGGCAACCACTCGTGGTCGCACCCGTACCTGACGAACCTGAGCGCCGCCGCCGTGGCCAAGGAGCTCGGCGACACCCAGAACGCGATCCGCAACGCCACCGGCCAGACGCCGACGCTGTTCCGCCCGCCCTACGGCGCGACGAACTCAACCGTGCAGACCGAGGCGCGCAAGCTCGGCCTGACCCAGGTCATCTGGTCGGTCGACACGCAGGACTGGAACGGCGCGTCCACCGACGCCATCGTGCGCGCCGCGACCAGCGCGAACGCCGGCGGCATCGTGCTCATGCACGCGAGCTACCAGAACACGGTCAACGCGGTGCCGCGCATCGTCCAGGGCCTGGCGGCCAAGAACCTCTGCCCCGGCCGCATCGACGGCGCCGGACGGGTGGTGGCCCCGTGAAGGTCCTCGGCGCGATCGTGAGCTCCCTGGCCGTCGCCGCGGCCTTCGTGCTGGCCCTCGTCGCCGCACCGCAGGCGTCGGCCGCCACGCTGACCGAGGTCACCGGCTTCGGCGCCAACCCCAGCAACCTGCGCATGCACCTGTACGTGCCGGACCGCACCCAGGCCCGGCCGGGCGTGCTGCTGGCCGTGCACTACTGCACGGGCACCGGCCCGGCGTTCCACTCGGGCACGGACTTCGCCCGGCTGGCCGACCAGTACGGCTTCATCGTGATCTACCCGTCGGCGACGCGAAGCGGGCAGTGCTTCGACGTGTCGAGCCCGCAGGCGCTGCGGCGCGACGGCGGCAGCGACCCGGTCGGCCTGATGTCGATGGTCCGGTACGTGCTCCAGCGCTACAACGGGGACACGGGCCGCGTGTTCGTCACCGGCGTCTCGTCCGGCGCCATGACCACGAACGTCATGCTGGGCAACTACCCGGACGTGTTCGCCGCGGGCGCCGCGTTCGCGGGCGTGCCCGCCACCTGCTTCGCCACCACCGACGGTTCGGGCTGGAACAGCGCCTGCGCCAACGGCCAGGTGCTGCGCACGCCGCAGGAGTGGGGCAACCTCGCCCGCGGCATGTACCCCGGCTACAGCGGCGCCCGGCCGCGCGTGCAGCTCTGGCACGGCACCGCGGACGACACGCTGCGGTACCCGAACTTCGGCGAGACGATCGACCAGTGGACCAACGTCCACGGCCTGTCCACCACGCCGACCTCCAGCGACAGCCCGCAGTCCGGGTGGACGCGCACCCGTTACGGCGACAAGGTCGAGGCCATCTCCATGCAGGGCACCGGCCACAACCTGATGGGCGCGGGCATGGCGTTGCGCGCCATCCAGTTCTTCGGGCTGGACAAGCCCGGCGACACCACCACGACCACGACGTCCACGACGACGTCGACCACCACCACGACCACAACCACGACGACCACGACCACCCCGCCGCCCGGCGGCTGCAAGGTCACCTACGGCGTCAACAGCTGGAACACCGGCCTGACCGCGAGCATCACCATCGCCAACACGTCCACCAACGCGATCAACGGCTGGCAGCTCGCGTTCACCCTGCCCAGTGGGCAGACCATCACCAGCGGGTGGAACGCCACCTACTCCCCCACCAGCGGCGCCGTCACGGCGCGCAACGCGTCCTACAACGGCGCGCTCGCCGCGGGCGCGTCCGTCGGCATCGGGTTCCAGGCCACCCACAACGGCAACACGGACAAGCCGAGCTCGTTCACGCTCAACGGCGTCGCGTGCGCGATCGGCTGAGACGAGAAGGGCCCCGCACATGCCCGCGGGGCCCTTCTCCCTTCTCGGGCCTCAGGCCCAGAGGTGACCGTCGAGCCGTTCCGCGGCCTCGTCCAACGTCCCCGCGTACGCGCCGGTGGACAGGTACTTCCACCCCGCGTCCGCGACGACGAACGCCACGTCCGCAGACTCACCGCGCGCCGCCGCCTTCTCCGCCGCGGCCAGCGCCGCGTGCAGGATCGCGCCGGTGGAGATGCCCGCGAAGATGCCCTCCACCTCCAGCAGCTGCCGGGTGCGGCGCAGCGCGTCGTACGAGCCGACCGAGTAGCGACCGGTCAGCACCTCGGCGTCGTACAGCTCGGGCACGAAGCCCTCGTCGAGGTTGCGCAGCCCGTACACCAGCTCGCCGTACCGCGGCTCGGCCGCGATGACCTGCACGTCCGGCTTGTGCTCGCGCAGGTAGCGGCCGACGCCGACCAGCGTGCCGGTGGTGCCCAGGCCCGCGACGAAGTGCGTGATCGTCGGCAGGTCCTTCAGCAGCTCCGGCCCGGTGCCGTGGTAGTGCGCGCCGGGGTTCGCCGGGTTGCCGTACTGGTAGAGCATCACCCAGTCCGGGTTCTGCGCGGAGAGCTCCTTCGCCAGCGCCACGGCCTGGTTCGAGCCGCCCGCCGCAGGCGAGAACACGATCCGCGCGCCGTAGGCCTGCAGCAGCTGCTTGCGCTCGGTGGACGTGTTCTCCGGCATCACGCACACCAGGCCGTAGCCCTTGAGCTTGGCGGCCATGGCGAGGGCGATGCCGGTGTTGCCCGACGTCGGCTCGAGGATCGTGCAGCCCGGCGTGAGCACCCCGTTCCGCTCGGCCTCCTCGATCATCATCAGGACCGGGCGGTCCTTGATCGAGCCGGTCGGGTTGCGGTCCTCCAGCTTCGCCCACAGCCGCACGTCCTTCGACGGCGACAGCCGGGGCAGCCCCACCAGGGGCGTGCCGCCGACGGTGTCGAGCAGTGACTCGTACCGGGCCACGATCGCTTCCTCCGCAGTGGGTCCTTCCGGGGTGGGGTCAGCCGCCCGCGACGGCCGGGAGGATCGTCACGGTGTCGCCGTCCTTGACCGCGGCGCCGAGGCCGCCCGCGAACCGCACGTCCTCGTCGTTGACGTAGACGTTGACGAACCGGTGGAGCGCGCCTTCCTTGACCAGGCGCTGCTTCAGGCCACCGTGGTTGGTCTCCAGGTCGTCGATGACCTCCGCGAGCGTCGCGCCCGCGGCCTCGACGGACTTCTGCCCACCGGTGTGGGTGCGCAGGATCGTGGGGATGGAGACGGTGACGGCCATGCTGGAACCTCCGAGGAGCCGGGTTTGGTGAGGTGGTGCCACGTGTGGTGCGCGGGCGCACCTGGAGGGCTCAGGGACAGTCGGGCGTGTCGTCGGCGCCGGTGTGGGCGAACATGTACGACTCCACGACCTCGACCGGCTCTTCGGTCACCACGCCGTCCACGATCCGGTAGGAGCGCAGCTCGTGCTGCTCCGGGTCACGGGTGGAGATGAGCACGTAGTGCGCCTGGGGCTCGCTCGCGTAGGAGACGTCCGTGCGGGACGGGTACGCCTCGGTCGCGGTGTGCGAGTGGTAGACGACGATCGTTTCCTCGTCGTTGGCGCTCATCTCGCGGTGGACGCGCAGCTGCTCCATCGAGTCGAAGCGGTAGAACGTCGGCGAGCGCTCGGCGTTGTCCATCGCGATGAACCGCTCCGGGCGGTCGGAGCCCTCCGGGCCCGCGATGATCCCGCATGCCTCGTCCGGGTGGTCGCGACGGGCATGCGCCACCATCGCGTCCACGAGGTCACGGCGAATCACCAGCACCCCACCATCCTACGTGGTGGGGGAAGGTGTCCCGCCGTGTGAGAACCCGCACTACACCGGTTCGCGCACGTCTCCGGGTGCGGCGGGATCGGCCGTCCGGACGCCGAGCAGACCGCCCGCGCCGAGGGCCGCGAGCCCGAGGGCCGAGACGGCCCTGGCCACGACGCCGAAGCCGTGGCCGCGGAGGCGGAAGGACGTGAGGTAGCACACGTTCGCCGCCGCGTTGGCCGTCAGCTGCACGAACGCCGTGCGCCGCTGCTCCTCGCCCAACGTGCCGTACTCGGCCAGTTCGGTGGCCAGGGCGGCGGGCGCGATCGCCAGCCCGGCGCCGATCACGGCGCGGGCCGCCTTGCCGCTGCCCGGCATGAGGTCCAGCGCCGCCGACGCCGCGTACAGCCCGATGGGCAGCGCCACCAGCGCCGGGTGCACGGGCCGGCCGAGCGCCCGTGCCCGCAGCAGGTCGGTCACCTCGCGCCTGCGCAACGTCGCCGGCACCGCCTCCGCCAGCGCACCGGCCGCCTTGCCGACCGCCGGACTGGTCCGCACCCACCTGAACGCCCTCTGCACACCCGCCATACCGCCGGGTTACCCGCTTCGCGGGCGTTGAACTCAGGCATTCCGAACGTAGGACGAGCCTGACCTGAACGCAGGACACGTGCGGTGAGCGCTCAGGACCGGCCGGTGGCGTGGTGGAGGGCGGTGGTGGCGGTGGTGCAGAGGTCGTTCAGCGGGGTGCCGGTCGGGTTGCCGGTGGCCACCGCGAAGACGGTGGCGGGCACGGTCACGCCGGCGCGGGCGAAGGCGTCGTGCGCGGACATCGCGACCCTCCGGCACTCCGCGGGGTCCAGGTCGGCGTCCACCACGACCAGGCCGACGGCGGTCGAGCCGATCAGGGCCAGCGCGGGCACGTCGAGGGGCACGGCGGACGCGCACACCTCGTAGCCGTCGGCCGGAGGCAGGCCCAAGGCCTCCGCGGCCGGCACGATCGGGACCACCTCGAACGGGCGCGTGCCCACCGGGAACCCGTGGCCGCGCTCGGCCAGCCAGCGCACGACGCCGTCCACGGCCGAAGGCCCGCCCAGCACCACGGCGTGCACCCGCCGCACCAACGTCGACGGGTCGAGCAGGTCCAGCTCACGCGTGCCGACCGGCGCGCCCCGGGCGTCCACCCCGGCCACCGCGCCCGCGGGCGCCAGCAGCACCACCGCCCCCGGCGCACGCCCGACCAGCATCAGGCCATGACCGCTTCGATCAGCGTCTCCTGCACCCACGTCAACCAGTGGTACACGCCCAGGTGCGGCGACCGCGGGTCGTCCGGCGGCAGCTCGTCCGGCATGTCCTCCTGCACGTCCAGCGCCGTCCCCAACGCCAGCCGCACGTCGTTCAACGCCGACAGCCACGCCTCGGCCTGGTCCAGCGCCAGCCGCACCTCACCGCCGTCGGGCGGGCACGTCTGGAGCACCACCGCCGCGACACCGGTCTTCAGGTCGAGCAGCTCGGGCTCGTGCAGCGACCGCAGCGCGTTGGCCGAGTCGACCTCGGCCGGATCGGGCGCGTCGGGGTCGAGCCGGTGGAAGTCGGGCAGCAGCCGACCCAGGATCGGGTCGTCCGGCGGCGTGGACGGGCCGGTGCGGATGCCGGTCAGCTCCGCCAGCTCGTCCTGCGGCGCCTCCTCCGCGCGTGCCATCAGCATGTCCTGGATCTGGCTCACCAGGCCGCGCACCACGGCTGCTTCCTGCCGGTCGAACCGGCCGAGCACCTGGTCGCCGGTGCGTGTCCACTTCTTCACGACGAACGCTGCATGGTCGCCCAGAGCCCGGCCGCGTGCAGCTTGGCCACGTCGGCCTCCACCTTGTCCTTGCTCCCCGACGACACGATCGCCCTGCCCTTGTGGTGCACGTCCAGCATCAGCTTGGTCGCGTGGTCGCGGCTGTAGCCGAACAGCTTCTGGAACACGTACGTCACGTAGGACATCAGGTTCACCGGGTCGTTCCAGACCAGGGTCTGCCACGGGCGGTCCTCGGTGCGGACCTCCTCGCCGGCCGGGTCAACCTGCGTCCGCTCATGCTCGACGGGCGTGGTCATACCGCCAATGGTGTCATGTTCCGGTCCGCGGTGGAGCCCGCAGGGGCACCCTGGCCCACGGCTTAGGCTTCCCCGCATGTCGACGTCGCTGTTCACCGACCACTACGAGTTGACGATGCTGGCCGCGGCGCTGCGCGACGGCACCGCCGACCGGCCGTGCGTCTTCGAGGTCTTCGCCCGGCGGTTGCCGGAGGGCAGGCGGTACGGGGTGGTCGCGGGCACCGGGAGGCTCCTGGACGCGATCACCGACTTCACGTTCACCGAACGTGACCTTGAGCTGCTGGAACGCACGAACGTGGTCGACGAGGCCACCCTGTCGTGGCTGGCGGACTACAAGTTCACCGGGGACGTGGACGGCTACCCGGAGGGCGAGCTGTACTTCCCGGGCTCGCCGATCCTGTCCGTGCGGGCGCCGTTCGGCGTCGGGGTGGTGCTGGAGACCCTGGCGCTGTCGATCCTCAACCACGACAGCGCCATCGCCTCGGCGGCGGCGCGGATGGTGGGCGCGGCCAACGGTCGGCGCATGATCGAGATGGGGTCGCGCCGCACGCACGAGGAGGCGGCCGTGGCGGCGGCCCGCGCCGCGTACCTGGCGGGGTTCACCGCGACGTCGAACCTGGAGGCGGCGCGGCGGCACGGCATCCCGACCGCGGGCACGTGCGCGCACGCGTTCACCCTGCTGCACGACAGCGAGGAGGAGGCGTTCCGGTCGCAGGTCGAGGCGCTGGGCGTGGACACCACGCTCCTGGTGGACACCTACGACATCACCAACGGCATCAAGACCGCCGTCGAGGTGGCGGGGCCGGGGCTGGGCGCGGTGCGGATCGACTCGGGCGACCTGGGCGTGCTGGCGCGGCAGGCGCGTGACCAGCTGGACTCGTTGGGCGCGCGGAACACCCGGATCGTGGTGTCGGGCGACCTGGACGAGTACTCCATCGCGATGCTGCGCGCGGAGCCGGTGGACGCGTACGGCGTGGGCACGTCCCTGGTCACGGGGTCGGGCGCGCCGACCGCGGGCATGGTCTACAAGCTGGTCGAGGTGGACGGGCGGCCGGTGGCCAAGCGCAGCTCGCACAAGGAGTCGCGCGGCGGGCGCAAGAGCTCGCTGCGGCGGCACAAGGAGACCGGGACGGCGTTGGAGGAGGTCGTGTTCCCGCACGACTCCGCGCCGTCGATGGACGCGCACGACCGGCTGCTGGCCGTGCCGCTGGTCCGCGCCGGCCGGCGGGTGGACGGCCTGGACACGTTGGCGGAGAGCCGGGAACGGCTGCGCGCTGCCCTCGTGACCGTGCCGTGGGAAGGTCTGAAGCTGTCCCGCGGCGAGCCCGCGATCCCGACGACGTTCCTGTAGGGGGCGGAAGATGAGCAAGGCGCTGATCGTGGTGGACGTGCAGGTCGACTTCTGCGAGGGCGGCTCGCTGGCGGTGGCCGGTGGGGCGGCGGTGGCGGCGGCGGTCTCGGCGCACGTCGCCTCGTCGTCGTACGACCACGTGGTGGCGACGCGTGACTACCACATCGATCCGGGTGCGCACTTCAGCGAGACGCCGGACTTCGTCGACTCGTGGCCCGTGCACTGCGTGGCGGGCACGGCCGGTGCGGCGTTCCACCCGGAGCTCGACGTCACGGCGGTGGAGGAGGTGTTCTCGAAGGGCGCGTACGCGGCGGCGTACTCGGGGTTCGAGGGCTCCTCGCGGTCGGGCGAGCAGCTGGTGGACTGGCTGCGGGCGCGTGGCGTGGAGCAGGTGGACGTGGTGGGCGTCGCCACCGACCACTGCGTGCGCGCGACGGCGATGGACGCGGCGAACGCCGGGTTCGCCACGACCGTGCTGCTGGACCTGACGGCGGGCGTGTCGCAGCCGACGGTGGACAGCGCGTTGACGCGGCTGGGCGAGGCCGGCGTGACGCTGTCGGGCACCCCTCGCGTCGGCTGACCGGTCCGCGCGTCGAACGCTCGGGCCCCGCGTGTCGAACGCTCAGGCCCCGCGAGTCGAACGCTCCGGTCGGGTGAGTTCCGTGTTCACGTCCGCCGGTCGTGGTCCTGAACGGTGGACTCGGAGGTCCTTGGAGGTTCGACGCGCGGGGCCCGGGCGTTCGGCACGCGCGGGTTCAGGGGGTCGGCGAGCAGGCGGTCGCGCCGAGGACGACGTCACCGGTCACGGTGGACGCCTCGGTGAAGCGCAGGTGCAGCATGGTCATCGTGATGCTGCCGTCGTTCGCGTCCGGGACGGTCGTCTCGCCGAACGTCGCGGTGGCCAGCACCGTGCCGTCGCCCGCCTTGACCTGGTGCACGTAGTTCGTCGGGATCTGCTCGGGCAGCCCCGCGAAGCCCTGCAGGCCGTCCGCCGCCCACCCCGCGTTGGTGCCGGACACGGTGCCCACGCAGGTGACCTTCCACCTGGCCACCCGCAGCCGCGGCCCGCCCGCGGACATCAGCGCCGACAGCTCGAACTCCGAACCGACCGCCTCGGACGTGGACGTGGTCGTGCCGTTGTCCGGGTCGGCGACCGCGGTGGTGCACGACGACGTGCCCGCGCCGAACCGGACGCCCGTGCGGCTGACCGCCTCGGACGAGTTCGACGTCGTGCCGTCGACCGCGCACGGCGCCAGCGGCGCGATGGTGACCCGCGTGCCCGCCTTGGTGAACTCGGCGGAGCCGACGGAGGCCACCCCCGCCGGGTTGGCCGCCGACGCCGGTGGCGCGGCGATGACCAGGCCGAGTGCCAGCGCCGCGGTCACGGCGCCGACCCGGCGCGCTCCGTTCTGCTTCATCGTGTCGCCCTTCTGCTGTTCACGGACGTGAGGACTATCGAACTCCGGCGGACACGACCCGACGATCTCGCGCGTACATCACCCGCAAGGGGAAAACCGGTACCTGTTCGAGTGACAAAGCGCGGTCAGCACGGGATGCGCACCGGCAGCGGCGCGCTGGAGAGGTCAGTCGGCAGACCGACGAGACGCTCCAACGCGCCACGCACCCGCATCGCCGCGCGGCCGTCGCCGAACGGGTTGCGCCCCCGCGGCAGCCGCAGCCGCGCGCCGAGCACCCAGCCCGCCTCGGCGATGATCCGGATCGGATCGGTGCCGACCAGCCACGCCCCGCCCGCCTCCACCGCGGTGACCCGCTCGGTCGTGTCGCGCAGCACCAGCACCGGCACGCCGAACGTGGGCGCCTCCTCCTGGATGCCGCCGGAGTCCGTGAGCACGAGCGCGGACCGGCGCAGCGCGCGCACGAGGTCCGAGTAGCCCAACGGGTCGGTCACCACGATCCGCTCGTGCCCGCCGAGCACGGCCCGTGCCACCGCCCGCACCCGCGGGTCCGGGTCCGCGGGCAGCAGCACGCGCACGTCGGGGTGCCGGTCGGCGATCGCCCGCACGGCGTGCAGCACGCGCGTCAACGGCCTGCCCCACGACTCGCGCCGGTGCACGGTGACCAGCACGAGGCGTTCGGAGCGCTCGTCGAGCACGCGTTCGAGCCGCGCGAGGTCGGGGTCGCGGGCGGGCGGGTCGGCGGCGGCGATCCGCTGCACGGCGTCGACCACGGTGTCGCCGGTGACCACGATCCGGCGGTCGGCCAGGCCCTCGCGGACGAGCGCGGCGGCGTCGTCGTCGGTCGGCACGAGCTGCAGGGTGGCGATCCGGGCGATCAGCTGCCGGGCGCCCTCCTCGGGGGACCGCCCGGCGAGGTCGCCCGAGCGCGGCCCGGCTTCCAGGTGCGCGACCGGGATGCCGCGCCAGAACGCGGCGAGCGCGCCGGCCAGCGCCGTGGTCGTGCCGCCCTGCGCGAGCACGACCGCCGGGTCGCGCCCGCGCAGCAGCCGGTCGAACTCCGCGACCAGGCCGCCCGGCACTCCGTCCTGGCCGCCGGTGGCCGGCGGCACGTCCAGCTCGACGTCCGCGACCAGGCCGAACGCGCCCAGCGCCTGCTCGACCACGCCGTTGCGCTGTCCACAGTGGACGATCACGGGCCGGAGCACCGGGTGGTCGGCGAGCGCCAGCGCCACCGGCGCGATCCTCACCGCTTCGGGTCGGGTGCCCGCGAGCAGCACGACTTCCTTCACCTTGCTCCCTTTCACTGCGATTGCGAGTGGTGGTTCCGGGTGGGTGCGGCGCCCCGGCCGCGCGACTGGGGGTCGGCGCGTGGCCGGGGCGCACGCGCGCTACTCGTCGGCTGTCGCTCGTCGCCCGCGGGCCGCGGCGGGGCCGGCCACGCGGAGCACCGCGGCGGCCACCACCCACCACGCGACTCCGGCGCCGGTCGCGGCCGACGAGCCGATTCCCGGGCCGACCGCGACACCGCGGCCGGGGGCCTCGCGCACGGCTCAGCCCGCCGCGGGTTCGTGCCGGCGGCGCAGTGCCACCACGCCGAGGGGCACGCCGGACAGGGCGAGCAGGCCGAGCCCGATCCACAGGCCCGCGCCGGACGCCGCCGGGATCGGCAGGCCGGCCGGACCGCAGGTGGCCGACGAGAGCACCAGGTCGCCGACCGGGCCCGACGCGCCGCTCAGGGTCACGTGGACGGCGTTGACGGTGAGGCTGCCGTCGGCGTTGCGCACCTGCTCGTTGAGCACCACCTCGGCGAGGTCGACGTCGACGGTGGTGTTGGGCGCGGGTCGGGCGCCGACCCAGTCGAGCCGGCCGAGGTCCAGGCCGACGAACTGGGTCTGGCCCGTGAGGCCCTTCTGGGTGGCCGCGCACTCGGCTTCGACCAGCTCGGCCGACACGGTCGCGGTCGAGAGCAGGTCGAGCCGGACGTCGGCGGCGCTCGCCCGGGAGCCGACGCCGCCGGTCTTGTCGTCGCGCGACGCGGACGCGTTGATCACGCCGGTCTTCAGGGCGTCCGGCAGGTCCACGCCCGCGAACGTGGCGGTGGTGGGGCCGTCCGCGTCGGCGGCGGCGAACGGGCCGGCCGACACCGCGTCACGGCCCGTCAGCGACAGGTCCAGCCGCGCGCCCCTGGCCGAGGCATCGCCGGGCGCCGCCGACGCCGGTGCGGCTCCGACGACCAGCGCCGCGACCGCGACCAGTCCGGCCGTCGAGGCGCGGCACGTCATGGGCACCCGCATGGAACTCCTCCCTCGGAACGTCTGGCCGACCAAATGCCCCTATCGGCGTTACGCCCGCCGCATTAAGGGTTGCTGACCGTAAAGAGGGACAACGGCCACTCGAATCGCCCAACCACGGCCACCGAACGTGGACCTGCCGCCCGAAAGGACTCACCCGTTCCGGGGATGAGGTTCGCCGTACAGCGACCCGATGACCACCAAGCAGCCCTATCGGGCGATCCCCGATCGACGGACAGGACTCGGTCAGCGGCGCTTGTCGTGCCTCGCACCGAACACCTGGTGAGGACGTTCGGCGGGCGGCGTGGCGCTGGACCACCGACGCCGCGCGCGTGAGATGGCCAACTTTGTAGAGCTTCGACAAAGACCCGGCCAGTGATCGCCGGTTAACCTCCGGTGAGTCGATCCTCTGGGAGGTCCCAAGTGTCCGTCCTCGCCGTTCCCGGCCGTCGCGCGGTGCTCGCCGACCTGGTCCCGGGCGCTCTCGCGCGTGACATCGCCCTGGTCGTCGCGGGCGCCGGGCTGACCGGCCTGGCGGCCCAGGTCGCGCTGCCGGTGCCGGGCAGCCCCGTGCCGCTGACCGGCCAGACGTTCGCCGCCCTGCTGGTGGGCGCGGCGCTCGGGTGGCAGCGCGGTGGCGCGTCGATGGTGCTCTACCTGGTCGCCGGCGTGGCCGGTGTGCCGTGGTTCCAGGGCGGTTCGTCGGGCACGCCCGCGTCGCTCGGGTACGTCGTCGGGTTCGTGTTCGCCGGCGCGCTGGTCGGCCACCTGGCCGCCCGCGGCGGTGACCGGACGCCGTTGCGGACCGTCGGCACGATGGCGGTGGGCAACCTGGCGATCTACGCGTGCGGCGTGCCGTGGCTGATGGCCGCGGCGGGGGTGGGCTTCGGCAAGGCGCTGCAGCTGGGCGTGACGCCGTTCCTGCTGGGCGACGCGCTGAAGATCGCGTTGGCCGCCGGCCTCCTGCCCGCGACCTGGGCCCTGATCAACCGCAAGTGACCCGGGTGTCCGACGTTCGCGTCACGCGTGTCCTGCGTTCCGAACGCGGGTGTCCGACGTTCGCGGCACGCATGTCCTACGTGCGGAACAGCCGCGTTCGACGCTCGGGACGCGTTGGGGTGTCCGGCCTCCGATGACGGGGTGGGCGGGTACGGTCTTCGCCGTGCCCGCCACCACCGCCATCCCCGACACCAGGACGTTGCTCGCCGTGGCCGTGGAGGCGGTGGGCGGGGCCGAACGCCAGGGCCAGGTCGACATGGCCGAGGCCGTCGAGCGGTCGATCCGGACCGGCGAGCACCTGGCCGTCCAGGCGGGCACCGGCACGGGCAAGTCGCTGGCCTACCTGGTGCCCGCGCTCCGGCACGCGGTGGCCGAGGAGACGACGGTCGTCATCTCCACCGCCACCATCGCGCTGCAACGCCAGCTGGTCGACCGCGACCTGCCCCGGCTCGCGAAGGCGTTGCGCAAGGACCTGGGGCGCGAGCCGCGGTTCGCCATCCTCAAGGGCCGGCGCAACTACCTGTGCATGCACCGCCTGCACACGGGAGCGCCGGACGAGCCGGAGGACGCGGGCCTGTTCGACCCGTTCGCGGTGTCCAAGATGGGCCGCGAGATCAAGCGCCTGCACGAGTGGTCGTCCGACACCGAGACCGGTGACCGGGACGAGCTCGTGCCGGGCGTCACGGACCAGGCGTGGCGCCAGGTCTCCGTGACCGCGCGCGAGTGCCTCGGCGTGAACAAGTGCCCGATCGGCGTGGACTGCTTCGCCGAGAAGGCGCGGGCCGAGGCGGGCAAGGCGGACGTCGTGGTGACCAACCACGCGATGCTCGCCGTGGACGCGCTGGAGGGCTACCAGGTCCTGCCCGACCACGACGTGGTGGTGATCGACGAGGCGCACGACCTGGTCGACCGGGTGACGTCGGTGGCGACGGAGGAGCTGAGCGCGTCCCTGGTCGCCACGGCCGCGCGGCGCTGCGGGCGGTTGATCGACCAGACCGTGGCCGACCGGATGGCCGAGGCGAGCGACGGCCTGGCGATGATCCTGGAGGAGATGCCTGCCGGTCGGCTGGACGGCCTGCCGCAGGCGTTGGCCGGTGCGTTGCGGGCGACCAAGGACGCGGCGCACGCGTGCATCACGTCGTTGGGGCCGGAGCGCAAGGAGGACGTGGACGGCGCCACGTCGCGCAAGTTGGCGATGTCGCTGCTGGACGACGTGCACGACTGCGCCACGCGGATCCTGGAGGCCTTCGACTCCGACCACGACGTGGTCTGGGTGTCGGGTGATTTCGCCGATCGCAACAAGCCGCCGTCGTTGCGGGTCGCGCCGCTGGGCGTCGGCGGGTTGCTGCGGGAGCGGCTGTTCGGGAAGCGGACCACGGTCCTGACCTCGGCGACGTTGACGTTGGGCGGCACGTTCGACACGTTGGCGCGGCAGTGGGGGCTGCCGGCGGCGTCGAGCGCCCGGAAGGCGGAGGGGACGGCGACGGACAAGGAGCCGCCGTCGGACCTGGGCGCGCCGCGGTGGAGCGGGCTGGACGTCGGCTCGCCGTTCGAGCACGGCACCAGCGGGATCCTCTACGTGGCACGGCACCTGCCGCCGCCGGGGCGCGACGGGCTGCCACCGTCCTATGTGGACGAGATCGAGGGTCTGGTGAACGCGGCGGGCGGCCGCACGTTGGGGCTGTTCTCGTCGATGCGTGCGGCGAAGGCGGCGGCGGAGGCGTTGCGGGACAAGGTGGAGCACCCCGTGCTGTGCCAGGGCGACGACGCCACGGGGCAGTTGGTGAAGCGGTTCGCCGAGGACGCGCGGACGTGCCTGTTCGGCACGTTGTCGTTGTGGCAGGGCGTGGACGTGCCGGGGCCCGCGCTGTCGCTGGTGGTGATGGACCGCATCCCGTTCCCGCGACCGGACGACCCGTTGGCGTCGGCGCGGCAGAAGGCGGTGGAGTCGCGCGGCGGCAACGGTTTCCTCACCGTGGCGGCGACCCATGCGGCGCTGCTGCTGGCGCAGGGCGCCGGGCGGCTGCTGCGTTCGATGAACGACAAGGGTGTGGTCGCGGTGCTCGACCCGCGCTTGGCGACCGCCCGTTACGGCGGGTTCCTGCGCGCCTCGCTGCCGCCGTTCTGGACGACG
Source organism: Actinosynnema sp. NPDC002837 (assembly GCF_040295345.1). Taxonomy (NCBI): domain Bacteria; kingdom Bacillati; phylum Actinomycetota; class Actinomycetes; order Pseudonocardiales; family Pseudonocardiaceae; genus Actinosynnema; species Actinosynnema sp. NPDC002837. The sequence continues at coordinate 63,492 of NZ_JBEOVG010000018.1, read as the reverse complement.
TACGACCCGGAGGTCGTGCGGGCGGCGCTCAAGCGGCTCGACGCGGCGAACGACTGACCACGGTTGCGCAGGTCGCGTGTTCTGCGCGTAGAACTCCGGGGACGCGAATGCGGGGCACGCGTGGTCAGCCGTCGACGAGCAGGCCGCGCAGCGGGCCTTGGAGGCGGCCGGCGCGGCGGGAGACGCCCGGCAGCGCGGTGAGGCGGTGCTTGCCCGGGGCGGTCAGGGTGGGGCGCCAGTGGCGGTCGACCACCTCGTGGGCGGGAGCGGTGACCTCGCCGAGCGGGCGTTGCAGGTGTTCGGACCAGAGGCGCAGGCGCGTGTCCCGGGCGACGGTCGCGTCGTCGGTCACGACGTTGACCTCGGTGTCGTTGAACAGGGAGTGCTCGTTCAGGTTGGCCGAGCCGATGCTCAGCCAGCGGTCGTCCACGATGGCCAGCTTGGCGTGCACGTAGACCGACGAGGACGTCGCGCCGTCGTGCGAGGACAACGTGGCGGCGACCAGCCGGTGGTTGCCGTCGTCGGCGTCCAGCAGGCGTCCCAGCTGGCCGCGGGTGGTGTCCGCGCCGTTGCTCGGCTTGCGCGGCAGCACCAGGACGACCCGGAAGTCCGGGTGCGGCGGGGTGCGGAGCTTGTCGAGCAGGACCTCGGTGACCTCGGGCGACCAGAGGAACTGGTTCTCGAGGTAGATCAGCCTCGTCGCCGAGCGCAGGGCGCGGAGGTAGGAGTCGAGCAGGCTGAACTCGCCGCGCGGCGCGAAGTCGTAGGTCCGCTCCGGGATCGTGCGCACGAGCTGGGCCGAGGACGGCCCGGCGGGCGCGGGTGGCGTCGGCGGGGGCAGGTGCTCGCCGGCGATCTCCTGCCAACGGCTGCGGAAGTGGTCGGCCACGTCCGCGACGACCGGCCCGTGCAGGCGCGTCCCGATGTCGTGCCAGCCCAGCGGCTCGCGGGGCGGGTGCTCGGCGGTGTCGTGGCGGTCGCCCTCCACCGCGGTCAGGTCCATCCCACCGACGAACGCCACCTCGTCGTCCACCACGACGATCTTCTCGTGGTGGCAGTGCAGCGTCCGCTCCCGGGCGTCGATCTCGCACCGCACCGCGCTGTCGCGCGTGAACTCGCGCTGCGCCGCCAGCACGCGCTTGCGGGTCGGCTCGAACATCGGCACCGGCGGCCCCGCCCACAGCAGCACGCGCACCGGCACCCGGGACGCGGCCGACGCCAGCAGCTCGCGCAACGTCGGCGAGCCCGGTTCACGGGTCAGCCGGAAGTCCGGGCTCGCGCACCACCCGGCCAGGTGGACGGACTTGCGCGCCGACGAGATCGCCGACGCGATGGCGGGCAGCACCTCGTGCCCGTCCACCAGCACCTCGACCCGGTTGCCGGTCCGCACCGGCCGCCGGGGCGTCCACCAGCCGGCCTCCGAGCCGAAGGCCGAACCCCACCCGAGCTTGCGCAGCCTGCGCTCGTGGTGCGCGCACAGCAGGCTCTCCAGCCCGTCACCGAGCTTGGCGTCCAGCACGTCCAACAGGCCCACGCCGGGGATGGTTACCGCAAAGCGGTCATCCGAAACGTCGGTGCACGGCCACCGTGGCGGTGCCGGGCGCGACCTCGGTGTACCCGGCGTCCCGGACCAGCACGACGTCGGGCCGCGCCACCAGCGCGTCCCAGTCCGCCGCCGACGGCGTCCGCACGGCGCACCGGTAGTCCAGCTCCGCCCACTCCTTCAGCTCGGCGTCGGACAGGTGCGGCGCGAGCAGCATCGACGCGTGGCCCACCTGGGCCGCCGCCTTGCCCGCCGTCATCTCCACCCGCGGGTTCAGCCACAGCTCCCACGCGCCGGCGGGGATCGGGCCGGGCTCGTCGGAGGGCAGCTCGCTGCCCGAGATCTGCAACCGGCTCAGCTCCTTGGGCAGGTCGACCACCCGCCCCGGCAGGAACGCCCGCACCGAGGCGCTGCCGACCGTGATCGTCACGCCCGGCAACGACTGCACGGCCTCCCAGTGCGCGCCCCGTGCCCGCCGCGTCACCTTCCGGATCCGGCCGCGCACCCACGCCACCAGCTCGTCGTGCCACTCGCCGCCCGGCAGCGCGCGATCGTCCAGGCACACCGCGATGGCGGCGGCCGCGGCGGCCTCCAGCACGTCGGTCCGGGACGGCGGCGCGGACCGTTCGATCCGCAGCACGACCGGCATCGCCCGCACCTGCTCCGGGTCCTCCGGGTCGGTGAAGTGCCGGTCCACCAGCATCCGCAGGATCGGGTTCACAGCCGGTTCAGCTCCAAGCCGTCCGCCGCGTCCGCGGCCTCCACCTCCGCGCGCGTCACGCCGAGCACGAACAGCACCGCGTCCAGGAACGGGTGCGACAGCGCCGTGTCCGCCACCTCGCGCAACGCGGGCTTGGCGTTGAACGCGATGCCCAACCCGGCCGCGCCGAGCATGTCGATGTCGTTCGCGCCGTCGCCCACGGCCACGGTCTGCGCCAGCGTGATGCCCTGCTCGTCGGCGAACCGCCGCAGCGCCACCGCCTTGCCCGCCCGGTCCACGACCTCGCCGAGGACCCGGCCGGTCAGCTTGCCGTCCACGATCTCCAGCTCGTTGGCCGCGCAGAAGTCCAGGCCGAGGTCGTCGACCAGCCGCTGGATCACGCGCGTGAAGCCGCCGGAGACCACGCCGCAGCGGAACCCGAGCCGCTTCAACGTCCGCACCGTCGTCCGGGCGCCCGCCGTCAGCTCCAGCGACTCGGCGACCTCGTCCAGCACGGACTCGTCCAGGCCCTCCAGCAGCGCCACCCGCCGCCGCAGCGACTCGGTGAAGTCGAGCTCGCCGCGCATCGCCGCGTCGGTGATCTCCTTGACCTGCGGCTCCACCCCGACGTGCGCGGCCAGCATCTCGATCACCTCGCCCTGGATGAGCGTGGAGTCGACGTCGAACACCACCAGCCGCTTGGCCCGCCTGGTCAGCCCGGCCCGTTCCACCGCGATGTCCAGCCCACCGCGCACCGCCACCTCGGCCAACGCCGACCGCAGCTGCGCGTCGCTCTCCGGCGTGTCGTCGGCTACGGAAACCCGCAGCTCAAGGCCGGTGACGGGGTAGTCGGCGACACCGCGGATCGCGTCGATGTTCACGCCGAGCGACGCGAGCCGACGCGCCACCTCGGTGAACGCGCGGGCCGTGACCGGGCGGCCGAGCAGGATCAGCACGTGGCTGGACTCCAGCCGCGCGGTCCGCTTCGAGTCCGCGCCGATCTCCACCTCGACGTGCATGGACACCGTCGCCATGGCCTGCTCGACGGTCTCCTGCAACCCCTCCGGGTCGTGGTCGGCGGCCACGAGCACGCCGAGCACCAGCCGGCCGCGGATGACGACCTGCTCGACGTCGAGGATCTCCACGCCGTGCCTGGTCAGCACCGCGAAGAGCACGGAGGAGACCCCCGGCTTGTCCGGTCCGGTGACGGTGATCAGGACGGGCGTGGCGCTGGGCTTGGTCACTGATGGCTCCTATGCCAGACAGCGACGAGCCCCGAGACCGCGGTCCGAGGGAGTCGGACGCTGGTCTTCGGGGCTCGCCGTTGAACCTGCGCTCAGGTTACAAGCGTTACTTGTGGTCGCCCTCGGTGTCCTCCGAGGCTGTGCCCGATTGCACAGCGGCGGCGGCCACCTCCGACGGCGCGGGCTTCGCGTCCTCGTGCGCGATGGCCTTGCCGGTGAACGTCACGTGCGCCTCGCTGTGCAGCCGCTCGATCATGTGCGGGTAGTGCAGCTCGAACGCCGGGCGCGCCGAGCGGATGCGCGGCAGCTCGGTGAAGTTGTGCCGCGGCGGCGGGCACGAGGTCGCCCACTCCAGCGAGTTGCCGAAGCCCCACGGGTCGTCCACCTTCACGGTCTCGCCGTACCGGTAGGACTTGAAGATGTTCCAGATGAACGGCAGCGTGGACGCGCCGAGGATGTACGCGCCGATCGTCGAGATCGTGTTCAGCGTGGTGAAGCCGTCGCTGGGCAGGTAGTCCGCGTACCGGCGGGGCATGCCCTCGTTGCCCAGCCAGTGCTGCACCAGGAACGTGGCGTGGAAGCCGAGGAACGTGGTCCAGAAGTGGAGCTTGCCCAGCGGCTCGTCCATCATCCGGCCGGTGATCTTCGGGAACCAGAAGTAGATGCCCGCGAACGTGGCGAACACGATCGTGCCGTACAGCACGTAGTGGAAGTGCGCGACGACGAAGTACGTGTCGGACACGTGGAAGTCGATCGCCGGCGCGGCCAGCAGGATGCCGGAGAGACCGCCGAAGAGGAAGGTGACGATGAAGCCGATGCTGAACAGCATCGGTGTCTCGAACGTCAGCTGCCCCTTCCACATCGTGCCGATCCAGTTGAAGAACTTGATGCCGGTGGGCACCGCGATCAGGAACGTCATGAACGCGAAGAACGGCAGCAGCACCGCGCCGGTGGCGTACATGTGGTGCGCCCACACCGCCACGGACAGCGCCGCGATGCCCAGCGTCGCGTAGACCAGGCCGTTGTAGCCGAAGATCGGCTTGCGGCTGAACACCGGGAAGATCTCCGACACGATGCCGAAGAACGGCAGCGCGACGATGTAGACCTCGGGGTGGCCGAAGAACCAGAACAGGTGCTGCCACAGGATCACGCCGCCGTTGGCGGGGTCGAACACGTGGGCGCCCAGGTGGCGGTCGGCCAGCAGGCCCAGCAGCGCGGCGGTCAGGATCGGGAACGCCAGCAGCACCAGCACGGACGTCACCAGGATGTTCCAGGTGAAGATCGGCATGCGGAACATGGTCATGCCGGGCGCCCGCAGGCAGACCACGGTGGTGATCATGTTGACCGCGCCGAGGATGGTGCCGAGACCACCGACGACCAGGCCGGAGATCCACAGGTCGGCGCCGACGCCGGGCGAGTGGATGGCGTTCGACAGCGGGGTGTAGGCGAACCAGCCGAAGTCGGCCGCGCCGCCCGGCGTGAGGAAGCCCGCCATCACGATCAGGCCGCCGAACAGGTACAGCCAGTACGAGAAGGCGTTGAGCCGCGGGAACGCGACGTCCGGCGAACCGATCTGCAGCGGCAGGATGAAGTTGGCGAAGCCGAACACGATGGGCGTCGCGTAGAGCAGCAGCATCACCGTGCCGTGCATGGTGAACAGCTGGTTGAACTGCTCCTGCGACAGGAACTGCATGCCCGGTCGGGCCAGCTCGGTCCTCATCAGCATGGCCATCGCGCCGCCCACCATGAAGAAGGCGAACGACGTGACCAGGTACATGATGCCGATTTGCTTGTGGTCCGTGGTGCGGAACATCCGCAGCAGGAACGAACCCTTGACCGCGTCGCGAGTCCCGAAGGGCCGCGTCGCGATCGGCTGCGGGGCTACGGCCGTCACGGTGCCTCCTGCACTGTCTGGTTCTGGCTTCGCCGGTGGGTGGCGCCGCCGGCTCATCGGATCGTAGACGGCGGTGTTCCGGGTGGTGCGGCTGGGCTGCCCCCTGGATCAAGTGAGGTAGCGCAGGTCACAGTGTTGGAGGGCCGCTGCTCCGCAGACGGCGGCGAGGTCGCCGGGAAGTCGATCGTTCGCGCCGTGATTCCCGACGATCGAAAAGCGTGATCGTCGGGAATGAGGACGCGAACGATCGACGCGACCTCGCGGTCCAGTGCGATCGAGTGGTCAGGGAGGTGGGGGGTGAGGTGTGGGGGTGAGGTAAGGGGGCGAGGTGTGGGGGTGGGGTGAGGAAGCACGAGGGCCGCTCCCGGGGTGGGAGCGGCCCTGTGGTGTGAGGTGGGTGTTCAGGGGTTAGCGGCGCAGGAGGCCGCGCAGCTTCGGCGAGGCGACGAAGGCGGCGCCGGCGGCGACCAGGCCCAGGCCGACGATCAGCATCCAGCCGCCGTCGTAGCCGGTGTTGGCCAGGTCGCCGTCGTTGGCGCCGTCGGCCATGACCGGCGCGGAGGTGGTGGTCGGGGTGACCGCGACGGACTCGGTGGTCGTCGGGGCGACCTGTTCGGTGGTGGTGGCCGGGGTGGACGGCGTGGTGCTGTCCGGGGTGGACGGGGTCGTGGTGACCGCGGCGTCCTTCTCGGCGCAGACGAACCAGTGGCTGATGCCCGCCGGGCCGCCGCTGGAGTTGACCGGCGGGTGCAGGTCTTCCCAGGCCAGGTCGCCGAGGTCCGCGGCGTCGTAGACGTTGTAGGACTTGCCGCCCTTCACCACGACGCCGGTGACGGTGTAGCCCTCGGGGTGCGCGGTGATGGTGATGTTGACGCCGTCGACGGTGAAGGTGCCCGCCGGCATGGTCATCTCGTCGCCGGGCAGGCCGACGACGTCGCAGGCGTTGCCGGGCTGCCCGATGTCGACGTTGCCGTCGACCACGGTGGCGCGGTCGTCGCCCGAGTCGAGGGGGGTGTCGGGCGAAGCCGAGGCGGTGCCGCCCAGCAGGCCGGTGGCGCTCAGGGCGAGCAGGGCGGCTGCTCCGAATAGGCGGCGGTTGGTGATGCGCATGGGTGCTGCTCCGCGGGTTCGAGGGCTGACCGGGTGGATCGAACTACACCGGGCATCCCTCTATCGAGGTAGCCCATTCAGATGAAGCGGGTTGGCGTCTATTTGTTATGAGTTGGTGATCTCGACGTTCGGTAACGGTGATTTCACCGCCGGAGGAGCTTGCGGAGCTTCGGCGAGGCGAGGAACGCGGCGCCCGCGGCGAGGAGCGTCAGGCCGGCGAAGACCAGCCACCAGCCGTCGAAGCCGGTGCTCGCCAGACCGTCGTTCGACCGGGGGACGACGACCGGCGCGCCGGCGGCCTTGGTCGTAGTGGTCGGGATGGCCACGATCAAGGCCGGGTGCGTGGTGGTGGTCGTTGTCGGCGGTGTGGTGGGAATGGTGGTGGTCGTGGTGGTCATGGCCGGGGTAGTGACGGTGACGGTGACGGTGACGGCGGTGGTGGTGGACGCGGTCGTCGTGGTGGTTGTGGTTGGAGCGGTGGTGGTTGTCGTGGTGGTGGTGGTTGTGGTGACGGCGGTCAGGCAGACGAACCAGTGGCTGATGGTCGCCGGGGCGCCGTTCTCGTTCAGCGGTGAGTGCAGGTCGAGCCACGGCAGGTCGCCGAGTGCGGGGTAGACGTTGTAGGCGTTGCCGCCCTTGACGACGACGCCGGTGATCACGGAGCCGGTCGGGTGGGCGGTGATGTCGATGTAGGTGGCGTCGGAGGTGAAACCGCCGGACAGGACGGCCTCGGTGCCCGGCAGGCCGACGGCGGCGCACGCGTCGCCCTGCTGGTCGATGTCGACGTTGCCGGCGACGGCGGTCGCGCGGACGTCACCGGACAGGGGTGGGTCCTGGTTGGGCTGGGCGGACGCGCCGGTGGCGAGCAGACCGGCTGCGATCACGGCGAGCAACGGCACTGCTCCGAACAGGGTGCGACTTGTCGTGCGCATGGGGCTCTCCGCATGGCTCGATGTGGCGTTCGGCGGATCAGGCTGCTCCGTCGCCGCTCTATCGCGTTAACCCGTTCGTATGATGCAGGCCGAGACCAAGTCGTTATGCGAGGCGGCCTGGAATGGCCGGATCTCACCCGTGGCGGGGAGGCGGGCGGCCTTTACCGAACCCGAACACGCGCGTGGCCCTGCCCGCCGCCGGCCGCGTGCCACGATTCCCGGCGTGCAGGGACTCGTGCTGGTCGTGGAGGACGAACGGGCCATCGCCGACCTGATCTGCCTCTACCTGCGGCGGGACGGGTTCGGGGTGCACGTGGAGGCGGACGGGCACGCGGCGTTGGCGGCGGTGCGGCGGTTGCGGCCGGTGGCGGTGCTGCTGGACGTCGGCCTGCCCGGGATGGACGGGGTCGAGGTGTGCCGGGCGCTGCGCGCGGCGGGCGACTGGACACCTGTGCTGTTCGTGACCGCGCGCGACGACGAGGTGGACCGCGTGCTCGGACTGGAGCTGGGCGCGGACGACTACGTGACCAAGCCGTTCAGCCCGCGCGAGCTGGTGGCCCGGGTCCGCACCGTGCTGCGCCGGGGAACGCCGCAGGTCAACCCGGTGCACGTGGTCGGCGACGTGAAGCTGGACGGCGACCGGCGGCGGGTGTGGGCGGGCGCCGACGAGGTGGCGCTGACCTCGACGGAGTTCGAGCTGCTGGCCCACCTGATGCGGCACCCCGGGCGGGTGTTCGCGCGGGAGCAGCTGTTGAGCGCGGTGTGGGGTTACGCGGCGGCGGCGGGCACGCGGACGGTGGACGTGCACGTGGCGCAGTTGCGGGCGAAGCTCGGCGACCGCAGCCCGATCAGGACCGTGCGCGGGGTCGGCTACTCGGTCGAGGCGTCGTGAAGCGGACCAGCCTCGCGTTCCGCATCACGGCGTTGTGCCTGGCCGTGGCCGGTGTGGCGGTCGTGGTGGCGGGGTTGGTGTCGGCACGGCTGGTGCTGACCGCGTCACGCGAGGTGAGCCGTGAGGCGCTGGCCGACCAGGCGGACGTGGTGGCCGGGCAGCTCGACGTGGGTCGGGCCGGGCGGCTGCGGGTGGTCGAGGTGCTGCGCGGGCAGGGCATCGCCGTGGTGCTGATCGGGCCGGACGGCGGGCTGGCCGGTGATCCGCAGGCCGTGCGCGCGGTGCGGGAGGCCCGGGTCAGGTCCGGCGTCGCCGGGACGCGGCTGGTCGAGGTGCGCGACGGGGTCGCGCTGGTGCAGGAGACGGGGATCGGCAACGGACCGGGCCGCAAGCTGCTGCGCAACATCACGTTCGCGCTGGCTGTCGGGTTGCTGGTCGCGGCGGTGGCCGGGTTGTTGCTGGGCAAGCTGGTCGCGCGCCCGTTGCGGCGGACGGCGGCGGTCGCGCGCACCATGAGCGGTGGTCGGCGCGACCTGCGGGCGCCCGAGCAGGGGCCGGCGGAGGTCGCCGAGGTCGGCGGCGCGGTGAACGCCCTGGCCGACGCGCTGGCGCGCAGCGAGGCCAGGCAGCGGGAGTTCCTGCTGTCGGTCTCGCACGAGCTGCGCACGCCGCTGACCGCGGTGAGCGGGTTCGCCGAGTCGCTGGCCGACGGCGTGGTGTCCGGGCCGGAGGTGCCGTCGGTCGGCCGCACGATCTCCGAGGAGGCGCACCGGCTCGACCGGCTGGTGACCGACCTGCTCGACCTGGCCCGCCTGGGTGCGGACGACTTCCGCGTCGACCTCGCCCCGGTCGACCTGACCGAGGTCGTCACGGCCGCCGCCGAGGTGTGGCGGGCCCGGTGCGCGGCGAAGGGGGTCGAGTTCCGGCTGGAAGCGCCGGCGCGGTCGGTCGTGCGGACGACGGACGCCCGGCGGGTGCGGCAGGTGCTGGACGGGCTGCTGGAGAACGCGCTGCGCCTCACGCCCGCCGGTCGGCCGGTGGTGTTGGCGCTGCACGACGTGCTCCAGGTGCGCGACGGCGGTCCGGGGCTGTCCGAGGAGGACTACCGGGTGGCGTTCCGCAAGGGCGCGCTGCACGCGAAGTACGAGCGGTCCCGGCCGGTCGGCACGGGCATCGGGCTCGCCCTGGTGCACGGTCTGGTGACCCGGTTGGGTGGCACGATCGAGGCCGGTCCCGCGCCCGAGGGCGGCGCGGCGTTCACGGTGGGGTTGCCCGATGCTTGAGCTGGAAGCACGGTGGCACGACGCGGTCCGGGTGCTCGGTGGCGCGCAGGGACCGGGTGACCTCGCCGAGCGGTACGCCGAACCGCACCGCGGCTACCACAACGCCGGCCACGTGCTGGCCGTCGTCCGCGACGTCGACGTGCTCGCCGAGGCCGACAACCGCACGGCACGCGAGCGCGCTGTGCTGACGCTCGCCGCCCTGGTGCACGACGTGATCTACGACGGTGTGCCGGGCGAGGACGAGCGGCGCAGCGCCGAGTGGGCCCGGGAACGGCTGGTCGGCCTGCCCGAGGCCGACGCGGTGGCCGACCTGGTGCTGGCCACCGCGGACCACGCCTCGGACGACCCGCTGACGTGCCTGCTCCTGGACGCCGACCTGGCCGTCCTGGGCTCCGACCCGGCCGCCTACGAGCGCTACCGCACGGCCGTGCGCGCCGAGTACGCGCACGTGCCGGACGACGCGTGGCGGGTCGGCCGGGCGAACGTCCTGCGCTCGCTGGCCCGGCGCGACCCGCTGTACGTCACGCCGCACGCACGTGAGCGGTGGGAGGTCCGCGCCAAGGCCAACCTCGCCGCCGAGCTCAGCTCGCTCGGTGACCCGCCATGAGCGCGTCGTAGGTCGGGAACGACTCGGCGATCCCGCTGCCGGTGAAGTTGCCGACCCAGCCGTCATCGTCGTGGAAGAACCGGATCGACACGTAGTCCGGCCGGGTGCCCATGTCGAACCAGTGCGTGGTGTTCTCGGGCACGCTCAGCAGGTCGCCCGCCTCGCACAGCACCGCGTACACGCGCTCCTTGACGTGCAGGTAGAACACGCCGGAACCGCGCGCGAAGAACCGGTCCTCGTCGTCGTCGTGGGTGTGCTCGGCCAGGAACTTCAGCCGCGCCTGCCCGGCCGAGGCCAGCCACTCGGGGTCGTCGGACGGGGTCATCTCGGTCGCGTCGACCAGGACGTAGCCCTCGGTCTCGGTGACGCGGGCGACCTGCTCGGCGTACACCTCCAGGACGTTCTCGCTGGTCACGCCCGGCACGACCGGCCACTGCTCGTACCGGACGCCGAGCTGCTTCAGCTCGACCGCGATCTCGGCGGGGTCGGCGGTGCGCACCAGAGCGGTCTCCGGGTCGGTGTCCGACCACACGGTCAGCAACGTCATCGCGCCTACCTCCTGTAGGTCTCGGCTTTGAAGCGCAACAGCCACTCCAAGCACTCCAGCCGGTGCCGCGCCTGGTAGAGGTCGTCACCCCAGACGTACACCCCGTGGCGGGCGACGAGCAAGGCGGGCACGTCCGCGCGGAAACCGGCCTCGAACGCGTCGCCGAGCACGGTCATGTCCTGGCTGTTCGGCACCACCGGGACGACGACGGTCTCGTGCGCCTGCCGCCCGAAGCCCTTGAGCATCTCCAGGTCGCGCAGCTCGACGCCGTCGGGCCAGTGCTCGGCCGCGACCACGGGCGCGAGGGCGTGCACGTGGACCACCGCGCCCGCGCCGGACACCGCCGCGATCCGCCCGTGCAGACCCGCTTCGGCCGACGGCACGCGCACCGGGTCGTCCGTGCGGCCCTCGGCGTCGACGATCACCACGTCGTCCGCGGTGAGCTCGCCCTTGTCCTTGCCGCTGACGGTCACCGCGAGCCGCAGGGGGTCGCGGTCCACGACCACGGAGAGGTTGCCCGAGGTGCCGCGCATCCAGCCCATCGCGGTGTACCGGGCGCACTCGGCGGCCAGCGCCGCACCGGGTGTCACCGAGCCGGTCCTCACAGGGCCCGCACCGTCCGGTGTGGACCGAAGTCCGCGTCGCCGTACGGCTCGCCGGGGCGTGCGACGCCGACCGTCCCCCAGCCCGCCTCGGCGGCGGCGTGCAGCTCGGCGGGGACGTCGGAGTAGAAGGTGATGTCGTCCGAGCCGAGCACGGACGCAATCTTGAGGTACGACGCGGCCTCGCGCTTCGGGCCCGCGTTCACGGTGTCGAAGTGGAACTCGAACAACGAGGTGAGGTCGCCGTCCGCGGTGTGCGCGAAGAACGCCACCTGACCGGCCACCGAGCCGGAGGAGAACACGGCCAGCTTCGTGCCCTCGGCGTGCCACTTGCGCAGCGCGGGCACGACGTCCGGGAAGAACTCGGCCACCAGGTCGCCCTCGGCGTACCCGCGCTGCCAGATCAGGCCCTGCAACGTCTTCAGCGGCGTGACCTTGCGGTCCTCGTCCATCCAGCCGTGCAGCACGCGCACCAGCTCGTCCGTGCCGCCGTCCACACCGGACAGCTCGCGGACCTGCGCCACGGCCTCGGCGACGGCCGGGTCGTCACCGTGCTCGTCGATCCACGGGCCCAGGCGCGGCCGGGCGTAGTCGTACAGCGTGACCAGGACCTGGTCGGTGGCGCTGAGCGTGCCCTCGATGTCCAGCACGACCCACTCACTCATGAACGTCCCCAACGTAGTAATCGGCCAAACCGTCCGGAGCGTACGCACCGCGGTCGGTCACCACCTTCGTGACGAACCGCGGCGGCGTGACGTCGAAGGCCGGGTACAGGCCCCGGGCCCGGTCGGTGGCCGTGCGGCGGCCGAGCGTGTGCAGCACGTCGTCACCCGGTCGGTGCTCGATCGGCACGTCGGCGGCGGTCGGCGCCAGGCGGTCCGGGGCCTGCACCATGGCCAGGAACGGCACGTCGAACGCGTGCGCCGCGATCGCGAGGCCGAGCGTGCCGACCTTGTTGACCACGTGCCCGTCCATGGTGACGCGGTCGGCGGCGGTCAGCAGCACGTCCACGTCGCCGGTCGACATGACGGCCGCGCCCATGCCGTCGGTGATCAGGGTCGTGTCGACGCCCATCTCCCCCAGCGTCTCGGCGGTCAGGCGGGCTCCCTGGAGGTACGGGCGGGTCTCGGTGCAGACGAACCGCAAACGTTTGCCCATCGCCTGGGCCGCGGTGACGGTCTCGGTCAGGTAGAGGTCGGCCCAGCAGTGCGTGAGCACCGCGCCCTCGTCCGGCAGCAGCGCGGCGGTGTGCGCGCCGAGGCTGCGGCTGCGGCTGCGGTAGCGCTCGTCCCCCGCCTTCGCGCCTTCCAGCGCACCGGCTTCGAGGTCGTCGTTCGCGTCGACGCCCGCCAGCACGGCGGCCACCGCCTTGCGCAGGTGGTTGTTCGTGCGGCGGGTGGCGATCAGGAGCTGCCCGGCCTGGTCGAGGTGGGCGCGGGCCTCGTCGCGCGGCAGGTCGCGGACCTCGCGGGCGGCCAGCACCATGCCCCAGAGCGCGGCGAAGTACGGGCCGGAGGACTGGGTGACCATGTCCTCGATGGCCTTCGCGACCTCGGCGACCGTGCCGCAGCGCACCCACGTCTTCTCGAACGGGAAGTTGCGCCGGTCCAGCACGTGCACGCCGTCGTCCTCGAGGCGCACGCTGCGCGCCAGCAACGGCTCCATCAGCTGTACCCGGTGAACGGCGCGTGCTCGCCGGTGAGGTAGTACGCGCCGACCTCGCGCGCCTTGTACGACACGGGGTCGTGCAGGGTGAGGGTGCGGGCGTTGCGCCAGAACCGGTCGAAGGCGTAGCCGGCCGCGGTGGCCCGCGCGCCGCACAGCTCGAACACCCGGCTGGTGGTCTGGTTGGCGACCCTGGTGGCGACGACCTTGGCCGAGGAGATGGCGGCGGCGGTCTCGGCGCGTTCGTTCCGGGTCAGGTCGGCGCCGCGCCGGGAGGCCTGGTCCAGCTTGTCCGAGGCGTGGTCGGTGAGGAGGCCGGCGGCCTGGGTGTCGGCGACCAGCTCGCCGTACGTGCCGAGGACGTACGGGTCGGCGGTGGCTTGGTCGACGCCGCTGAGGAACCAAGGGCGGGTGGTCGTGCGGGTGTACTGGGCGGCTTCGGCCAGCGCGCCCTCGGCCATCGCCACGTACAGCTGGGCGAGCACGAGCTGGAAGCCGAGGGCGGCCAGCGACAGGCGCGGGCTGTTCTCGTCGTGCGGGCCCAGGACCTGGTCGGACGGCACGTGCACGTGGTCGAACACCACGCCGCCGCTGGCGGTGAGGCGTTGGCCGATGTTGTCCCAGTCACCGGCGTAGGTGATGCCGTCGGCCTTGGCGTCGAGGGTGAAGGTGATCTTGTCGCCGGTCTCGGTGTGGGTGGCGCTGACCACGAGCCGGTCGGCCACCGACGCGCCGGTGGCGAACGTCTTGCGGCCCGTGACCTCGAACCCGCCGTCGACGGGCCGCAGCTCCAGGGCGGCGTCGAGCGGGTTGCTGACCCCCGCCCAGAAGACATCGGCGCCGGGGACGTCGCCACCGGGTCGGTGGTCGGGGTTGTCGAACAGGCCGCTGCGCCAGACCTGCAGGTAGTGGTAGCCGAGGAGGTGGCCGACGTTGGCGTCCGCCGCGCCGACGACCCTGGTCACGGCCTGCTGCGTGGCCCAGTCGTCGACCTCGAGCAACCCGGACCGCCGCAACGCCGCGACCTCCGCCGAGGGCTCCGCACCGCGCCGGTCGCGCTCCGCCGCGTCGACCCGCAACGCCGCGGCCAGCTCCTCGGCGACGGTCAGCCACTTCTGCCGACCATCGGTGCTCGTCATGCGCCCTCCTACCGTGTGCGTCCCAGCAGGCGAGCCTAATCGCCGGCGCGCGCCGCGGGCTGAGCGTTCCGCCACATGGGAGGCGGCGTCAGCGGGCGACGTAGGTGGCGTGCCCGACCAGGCCCAGCTCCGTCACCGAGCCGCGCAGCCCGACCGTGCCGCGGGGGAAGGTCGCGACGTGCGCCGCCCACGTGCGCCGGTCCTGGGCGAGCGCCTTGAGGTACCGCACGCACAGCGACGGCGGGATGGCGTCGCAGCGCTTGCGGGCGGCGCGCAGGGCGATCTCCATCCGCAACGCCTCGTCGTCCCGCCGCCCCCGTGACCTGATGCGGTCGAGGATGCTGTCGATCAGGGCCATCCGGCCGAGCAGGAACTCGGTCCAGTAGCCCTCGTCCGCCGCCGCCTCGAAGCCGCCGTCGTCGTCCAGCAGCGCGAACACCCCTTCGGCGAGGCAGTCGCCGAACTCCTCCATCTGCGCCCGCGACTCGTTGGCGAACGGGTCGTACGGCTTCTGCCGCACCTTGCCCGTGATCGCCGACCGGCGCAGGCCAGCGTCGTCGAGCAGGAAGAACCAGTCCTCGTTGTAGATCGTCGGGAAGAACGAGGTCATCGACTCGCGGCCGATCACCAGCGCGCCGCCGCCGATGAACGTGCCCTGGTCGCCGCCGGTCTCGCGGTGCGCGTGGCAGACCACCGAGTTGTCCGGGAAGCCGCCGACCTCCAGCCCGACGGCCGCGTAGCCCTCGGAGACCAGGCCGGCGGCCGCGTCGAGGTCGGAGGGCGTCGGCACGGTGATGTCGTCGTCCAGGAACGCCACCCGCTCCCAGCCGACCACCCGGGACACGAGCAGGCCGAGGTTGCGCTTGAAGCTGGTGTCGGTGTGCCGCATGAACTCCGTGGGGCCCAGCACCTTCGTGGTGGCCGACAGGCGGGGCATGAGCGAAGGCGGCAGCGCGCGGACGTCGACCACCAGCATCTCGACGCCCCTGGTGCGGGCCAGTTTCGCGGCCCGGTCCGGTGCGGCGGCGCCGCTGGCGAGCACGACCAGCGGCCGGTCGAGCTGGGCGGCGACCTCGACCGCCGTGCCGAGGTAGCGCCACGGGCGGTTGGTCGGCACGATGATCGCGTCGACGGCGCCCGGCGGGCAGTCCCGGACGTCCACTGTGGTCAGCAGTTTGCCGTGCGACGCGTGGTGCTCCACGAGCGCAGGAGCGGTGGCGTTCAACCCGGGCCCTCCGGCCATTCGACGAGGCGGGATTGGGGCAGGTTCCAGTCCGGCGTCACGACCTGGCCGTTCACCACCTGCACCCGCGTGAGGATGCTGTAGGCGTCGGCGCCCGCGAAGCGGGTCTCCAGGTACGCGCCGTTGCGGTCGCGGAACCTGCTGTCCGTCAGGGCCCGCACGACACCGAGGGTGCCCCTGCCGTACTGGCCGTTGCAGATCGTCACCGTCCGCTTGTGGTTGAACGGGTTGGTGCCGCGGTAGAAGTGGCCGACGTCCTCCAGCAGGACCTCGTGGCCGCGGTGGTTGCCGAGTTTCGGCGCGAAGAGGCGTTCGCCCCCCTCGCGGTCGCGCACCACGAACCCGCCGGCTTCGGCCTCGTCGTGCCGCGCGACCTGCGTGATCGGCAGGTCGACGCGGTCGAGGAGCTCACGGGTGACGAGGTTCCAGTCGACGCCGCCGAGCAGCACGAGGTGCGTGGTGTAGTCGTCGGGCGCCAGGTCGGAGGCGATGCGGAAGTTGACCTGGCTGCGCGGGTTGAGCGCGCGGATGTGGCCGTGCAGCTCGATCAGGGCGTCGAGGTCGGCGTAGGTGTAGAGCTCGACGTAGTCCGGCTGCGTGGGGTCGGAGTAGGGCATCTTCGCCCGCATGTCGGCCGGGAGCTGGGCGACGACGATGGTGATGTCGTACCGGTCGTCGAAGTACCAGAAGCCTCGGTCGGCGCGGTCCTGGGCCGGGGTCGTGCCGTCCTCGCGCTCGACGGCGGCGCGCAGGTCTGCGAGCTCGCGCAGCAGCTCTTCCCGCCGGCGCAGCTCGTCGGGGGTCAGCTCCTCCACCGGGATCAGCCGGTAGGGGCGGGCGGCGACGGAGCGCTTGGTGGCGAAGAACGTGGCGTAGGCGGCGAGGCGGTTCAGCGGCGGCGTCTTGGGCTTGCTGCGGCTCTCCCACGACGACAGCAGGGGCACGCTCGCGGGCTTCTCGGCACTGAACGCGTGCGCAAGGTCACTCTGCGTGATCGTGATGTCGGGCCACCGCTCTTCACGCAGCGCCCGAAGGCGGTGCGCCAGCAAGTGGGAGTCATCCGCAACGACCACGTCCGCGCGCCCTTCAGTGAACTTCAGCGTAACAGCTGAAGCGTGAAACATACACGATTGCGGAGAGAAGTCACGAGCCGATACGCCCATCAGGGGCTTGTCAGCCCGGTACACCACACTTACGCTCAAGTTACTGAGGTTCAGTCAACTTCAGTGAGTAGAGGTGAAGTTCACCCAGGAAGCCATCCGGGGGTCATCATGAACATGCTCACCGCGTTAGCTCAAACTTCCGAGGCCACCGAGTGGACGCCGCTCGTGGTGGTGATCATGATCGGCGCGATGGCGCTGGTCATGGGACTGGCCAAGCTCCTGCGCCGGGTGCTCGGCATGCTCACCCGGGTCCTGCTGTCGGCCGGTGCGGCGATGACCGGGATCGCCGCGATGCTCGCCCTGTGCACCGTGCTGACCACCGTCCTGCTGGTCTACGCGCGCTGAAACCGCCACGTGCGGCCCACCCCCTTCGACTACGGTATGCGGGCCCGCATCGAAGGGGGAGTCGCACGATGGACCTGTCGCGCAGATCGTTCTCCGGGGGAACCGCCGTCGCCGCACCGGCGACCGCGACCCTCGGGACGACCGCCGCGTCGGCCCGGACGCCGCGTCCACACCGGCCGTCCACACCGCACCTGCTGGAAGCCGAGCAACTGGTCGGCTACCTGTCGTTGCCGACGTGCCCGTTGGCCAACAACACCTACAAGGAGCCGGACCAGCCGAACGTGGTCCGGTGGGGCTCGCCCGGCGACGCGTCCGGGTGGGTCAACCAGAGCCAGTGCGCGTCGTTCCTGACCGCCGTGCTGAAGCGCACGTACAAGTGGGCGACCCCGGGGTTCTTCAGCGCCCACTTCGGCGTGGCGAGCCCGTTCGCGCGCGACTACCGGGCGGCGTTCGCGGAGCGGGAGATCCCGCACTTCGAGCGCGTCACCAGGGTGGCGGACCTTCGTCCGGGTGACCTGATCGCCGTCGACTACCGCAACGACCAGGACACCAACACCGGGCACGTGGTGATGGTGCGCTCGGTGAAGGGCGTCTACACCGCGCCGACCCGCGGCCTGAACTTCCGCGGTGAGACGCAGTACGCGGTGGAGGTCGTGGACTGCACGTCCGAGCCGCACGGCGTGTACGGGGTGGGCAACTACTCCCGGTTCCCGGACAACCGGATCTTCAACGCCACCGCCTCGACGGACGGTGCGGGCTACGGGCACATGATGTTCTACGCGTCCGACGTGACCGGCGAGTTCAGCCGGTACCGCTGGAGCGTGAACACGTCGTCCGCGCGGACGTTCGCGGTGTCGGAACGCCCGGTCTCCGCCGCCCGCGTCGTGCCCTGAACGTTCAACTCGGGGTGCCCGGGTGTTCGACGCGCGGGACCGGTGAGTTGAACGTCCAGGGCAGGCGTCAGAGGCGTTGCCAGAGGGCGGGGACGTTCGGTGGTTCCCAGCCGGGTAGCGAGGTGTGCGACTGGCGGCACTGGTAGGCGACGCCGTTGTAGGTGACCTGGGCACCCACTGCGTACGCGCGGTTCGGGGCCCAGGTGCCGGACGGTTGGGTGGTGGTCGTGGTTGTCGTGGTGGTGGTGCCGTTGTCGGCCCACGGGACCTGGGGCGAGCGGTAGAAGTCGATGCCCATCGCGGCCCATCGCGGCGCCTGGGCGCCGAGGCGCCGGCGGAACGCGTCCCAGTTGTGGGTCGCCCACGGTGACCAGGCCAGTTCGGCGATCGCGGACAGGCGTGGGAACGCCATGAAGTCGACGTGGGCCGGTGTCACGACCGTCTCCGTCCACAGTGGAGCTTCCACGCCGCGGACGGCGGACTCCGGGACGCCGCTGACGTGCGTGCCGGGGTTCCAGTCGTAGGCGTCGCGGACTTCGACGTAACCGGCCCAGCTCAGGCCGAGGGGCGTGCCGGAGTGGTACTTCATGTCCAGGTACGCCTTGTTCGCGGGCGACATCACGATCTTCTGCCCACGCGCGGCGGCGTTCTGGACGACGGCGTTGGACGTCGTCGTGCCCCAGTACTGCGCGACCGCGCCGGTGTCCGCGGTCGTCTTGACGAACTCGTGCCAGCCCATGGCCTTCTTGCCGTACTTGCCGACCAGCGGCAGCACCCGGTTCATGAACGCCTGGTACTCCTGGTCGGTGGTCGCGTTCGCCTCGTCGCCGCCGATGTGGAAGTACGGGCCGGGCGTCAGCGCGGCGATCTCGCGGATTACGTCTTCCACGAACGCGTAGGTGATCTCCTTGGACACGCAGAGCGACGAGTAGCCGACCGCGATGTCCGTGCGCAACGCGGGCGCGACGCCGTTGCAGTTCAGCTCGGCGTAGGAGGCCAGCGCCGCGTTGGTGTGGCCGGGCAGGTCGACCTCGGGCACGACGGTGATGTGCCGGGCGGCGGCGTACGCGACGATCTCCTGGTACTGCGCCTTGGTGTAGTACCCGCCCGGTCCGCCGCCGACCTGCGTGCTGCCGCCGTGCGTGGCCAGCCGCGGCCAGCTGTCGACGACGATGCGCCAGCCCTGGTCGTCGGTGAGGTGCAGGTGGAAGTAGTTCACCTTGTAGAGGGCGAGCTGGTCGAGGTAGCGCTTGACCGTGGCGACGGGGTGGAAGTGCCGCGCCACGTCCAGCATCGCGCCCCGGTGGGCGAAGCGCGGGTAGTCGGTGATCGTCGCGCCCGGCACGGTCCACGGGCCCGCCTGCGCGGTCCGGCTCTCGACCTTGGCGGGCAGGAGTTGGCGCAACGTCTGCACGCCCGCGAACAGGCCCGCGGGCGTGTTGGCCCGCAGCTGCACGGACGCGGACGTCACGGTGAGCTGGTAGCCCTGGTCGCCGACGGACGCGGGCGCGCCGCCGATGAGCAGCGCGATGCCGTCGGCCGGGACGCCGGTGGTGTCCGTGACGGGCAGGGCGTAGCCGGTCGACGGGCGGAGCAGGGCGGCCAGGTGGTCGCCGACGCCGTGCGCGGCGGCCGTGGTGTGGATGCGGGTGTCGGCCGTGATCGCGTGCGTGACGCCGGCGGCGGGCTGCACCGAGACGGGCGCGGGGACGAGGCCGTTGAGGGGTTCGGCGGCCGAGGCCGTGGTGGTGTCGGTGTTCCAGACGGCGATCGCGCCGAACACCATCACCAGGACGGCGAGCGCTCGTGCCGTCCTCGCTGGGAGTGTCACCGTGGGTCCTCCTAGGGCAAGGCGGCGGCCGGCTGCCGTCAAGCGTGCGTACGCCCGGGAGGAGATGTCAATGGGTCTAGACCAGTCGGCGACACCGGTCGGCTACGCGAGGGCGAGCCTGCCGAGCTCCACCCGCGACGCGACGCCGAGCTTCGGGTAGGCCTTGTAGAGGTGGTAGCCGACCGTGCGCGGGCTCAGGAACAGCTGCGCGCCGATGTCCCGGTTGCTCAGGCCCTCGGCGGCCAGCCGCACGACCTGCAGCTCCTGCGGGGTGAGGGCGCTGAGCGGGTCCGGCCCCGGCACGGCGCGGCTCTCGCCGGTGGCCCGCAGCTCGGTGCGGGCGCGGGCGGCCCACGGTGTCGCGCCGAGGCGTTCGAACACCTCCGACGCCGACCGCAGGTGCGTGCGGGCGTCGGCCTTGCGGCGGGCCCGGCGCAGCCACTCCCCGTACAGCAGCTCGGTGCGGGCGCGTTCGAACGGGCGGCTGTCGTCGACGCGGTGCAGGTCGACGGCCTTCGCGTACCACTGCTCGTCGTTGGTGAGCAGGGCGCGGCAGCGCGCGGAGACGGCGAGGGCCCACGGTCGGCCGGTGCTCGACGCCCACTCGTCGTACCAGCGGGCGGCGTCGGCGTGCGGCTTGCCCAGCCGGGCGGACGCTTCCACCAGGTCGGGCAGGCTGGTGACGGAGTAGAGCCGGTGCGCGCCCGCGGCGACGTCGGCCAACCGGTCCAGCACGGCCTCGTGCCGGCCCAGGCCCAGGTCCAGCAACGCCGACGCGCACGCCGCCCGCACGGACTGGGGCGCGCCGCCGACCAACGTCGCCACCAGCTCCTCGCACCTGGCCTCGTCACCCTCGATGGCGGCCAGCTCGGCGAGCACGGCGGCCAGGTAGCCGACGCTGAACTCCTGGCCGATGTCCGCGGCGATGCGCAGCCCTTCTTCGGCGGTGGCCCGCGCGTCGCGGTGCCGGCCGAGGTGCAGGCGGCCGCGGGCCAGGTAGGCGAGGGCGCGGGGCAGCACGCCGAGGGCGCCTTGGGCGCGGGACTGGCGTTCCAGGTCGAACGCCCAGGCGTAGGCGGCTTGGTCGTCGCCGAGGACGAGGTTCCACCAGGCGGTGACCGCGTTGCCGGGGCCACCGACGTACCGGGAGCCGAGGAGCCCGCGCAGCGCGGCCATGCCGCCGGGGACGTCCTCGCCTTCCAGGCCGAAGGCGGCTTTGGCGACGCCGCGGGTGTCGTCGGCGCCGGGCAGGCCGTCGGCGCGCGCCACGATGTCCGCGAGGGCGTCGAAGTCGCGGCCGGCCCACGCGTTGTTGGCCGCGTGGAACAGCATCTCCCCCGCCAGCTCCGGATCGGAGTGCCGGGCGCACGTGACGGCGCGGGCGAGTTGCGCCGCGGCCTGCGCCGGACGTCCCTGCTCGGCGGCCAACCTCGCCTGGATGCGCGCCACGCGTGCGCCGTCCAGCGTGTCGGTGACGAGGTCCCACGCCTGGTCGGCGAGCGCGACCGCGCGGTCGAACTGGCCCGCCGCGCCGGCCGCGCCCGCTGCCGCCGCCAGCCGGTGGCCGCGTTCGGTGGGGTCCGGGGTGAGTTCGGCGGCGCGGTGGTAGGCGGCGGCGACGGCGACGTAGCCGCCCCGGTTGCGGGCGTCCTCGGCGGTGCGGGCGAGGGCTTGGGCGACGTGCTCGTCGGGCGCGGTGGTGGCGGCGGCCAGGTGCCAGGCGCTGCGGTGGGCGTCGTCCAGCACGTCGGCGAGTGCTTTGTGGACGGTGAGGCGGTGCTTGAGCGGTGCGCTCTGGTAGGCGGCGGCGCGGATCAGGGGGTGGCGGAAGGTGAGCCGGCCGTCGTCGGAGCGCAGGAGTTGGCGTCGTTCGGCGGCTTCGAGGTCGTCGACGGACGCGCCGAGCAGGCCCGCGGCCTCGAACACCACGGCCGGGTCGCCGGTGTCGTCGGCGGCGGCGACCAGGAGGAGGGTGCGGGTGCGTTCGGGGAGGGTGCCGATGCGGTCGG
Organism: Actinosynnema sp. NPDC002837; assembly: GCF_040295345.1. NCBI lineage: Bacteria > Bacillati > Actinomycetota > Actinomycetes > Pseudonocardiales > Pseudonocardiaceae > Actinosynnema > Actinosynnema sp. NPDC002837. The sequence continues at coordinate 41,850 of NZ_JBEOVG010000018.1, read as the reverse complement.
CGAACGTCTGCTGGATGCGGCTGTGGGTCGGCAGGGCGGCGACGCGGTAGGCGTGGGCGGCGGGCAGGTGGCCCTCGCGCTGGGCGGCGGGGAGTTCCAGCAGCGCCAACGGGTTGCCGCGCGCTTCGTCGGCGATCTGGTCGCGGACGTAGCGGGGCAGGTCGGCGGCGTGTTCCTCGAGGAGGGCGGCGGAGTGCTCCGGGGTGAGGCCGGTGAGGCGCAGCTCGGGCAGGCCCGGTGCGGGGAACGGGGGTGCGTGCAGGTCGCGGGCGGCGAAGATCATCGCGATGCCCTCGGCCTGGAGGCGGCGCGCGGCGAAGACGAGCGCTTGGGCCGAGCCTTGGTCCAGCCAGTGCGCGTCGTCGACGAGGCAGAGGACGGGGCGCCGGTCGGCGAGGTCGGCGAGGAGGGTGAGGACGGCCAGACCGACGAGGTGGTGGTCGCCGCCTTCGGGCGGGGCGAGGCCGAGGGCGGCGCGCAGGGCGGTGGCCTGGTTGGGCGGCAGGGTGTCGACCCGGTCCACGACGGTGCCGAGGAGGAGGTTGAGGCCGGCGAACGGCACCACGGACTCGGACTCCACCGCCGTGCCGCGCAGGACCAGGAACCCGGCACCGGCCGAGGCTCGGTCGGCACCGGCAGGAGCGTGGTTGCCGCCGGCAGGAGCGTGGTTGCCGGCAGGAGCGTGGTTGCCGGCAGGGCCGTGGTTGCCGCCGGCTGGGCCGGGCGATTGCTGCGCAGGGGTACCCGCCAGGGGGTCCCCTGCTTTCATTGTGCCAAAGGGGTACGACAATTCCGGGGCGGGCGAGCCCGGGGCAGGCGAGCCCGGGGCGGGCGAATCCGAGGTCGGCGAAGTTGCGCGGGTGGCGGCGTGCGACAGCAGGGCGGACTTGCCGATGCCCGCCTCGCCGCGCACCACGAGCACGCCGCTGCGCCCGGCGCGGGCGGCGGACAACAGGTCGTCCACCACGGCCAGTTCGGCGGACCTCCCGTGCAGCATGTCCCCGACCCTAGCCGGCGTCCGGGAGCAGCACGACCTTGCCCACTGTGCGCCTGCTCTCCATCGCCTCGTGCGCCCGCCCGGCCTCGGCCAGCGGGAACGGTTGGACGAACGGGGTCAGCCGGTGGGTCGCGGCGGCGGCCAGGGCACGTGCCTCCAGAGCGCGCAGCCCGCCCGACCGCTTCGCCACCTGCGGTCCGACGGCGACGGTCGCGGTCAGCGCGCGGGCGAACAGGTCCGCCGAGGTCAGGTGCACCAGCTCGCCGGACGACGACCCGAACATCACGACCCGCCCACCCGGCGCGAGCAGGTCGACCGCACCACGCCCCAGCGCACCCCCGACACCGTCCAGCACCGCCGTCACCTCCCGTCCACCGAGTCGAGCGCACACCTGCTCCCGCCACCCCTCCACCAGGTAGTCGACGGACACCGCCGCACCCGCCCGCAACGCCGCCCGCCGCTTCTCCTCACCACCCGCCAGGCCCACCACCAGCGCACCGGCCCGGGTCGCGCCCTGCACCAGCACGGTCCCGATCCCCCCGGCGGCGGCCGTCACGACCACCACGTCGCCCGGGGCCGGGGCCGCCGCGTCCAGCACGCCCAGCGCCGTGCTCCCGGTGCAGATCATCGCCACGGCCGCCGGGAAGTCGAGCCCGTCGGGAACCACGTGCAGCGCGCCCACCTCCCGCACCACCAGCTCGGCGTACCCACCGCCGGCGAGGCCGAGCTGCGTCACCACCCGCTCCCCCAGCCACGCCTCGTCCACGTCGCGGCCGACCGCGTCCACCACGCCGGCCACCTCGGACCCCAGCACCGCGGGCAGCTCCGGCAGCGGCACGCAGTCCTCCCGGCCACGCCGGATCACCCCGTCCACCAGGTGCACGCCCGCCGCGCGCACCGCGATCCGCACCTGGCCCGGCCCCGGCGCCGGGTCGCCGACCTCCTCGCACCGCAGGGCCGAGCCGAACGCGTGCAGCCGCACGGCCCGCACGTCAGGCCTCGTAAGGCCGCTTGGCGCGGGCCTCCTTGAGCGCCGTCCCCCACCAGACGACCTGGTCGAGCACGGCGGTGGCGGCCTTGTTCACCGCGTCGGCGTCGACCGGCGCGCCCGCGTCGTCGAACCGCGACCACGCGCCGTGGAAGCTGACGGTGTCCCGCACGGTGACCGCGTGCAGCTCGGCGAAGACCTGCCGCAACTGCTCGACCGCCCGCAACCCGCCGCCGACGCCGCCGTAGGAGACGAACCCGACCGGCTTGGCCTGCCACTCGGTGAAGTGCCAGTCGATGGCGCTCTTCAGCGGCGCGGGGAAGCTGTGGTTGTACTCGGGCGTGACGACGATGAACGCGTCCGCGTCGCGCAGGCGCGGCGAGACCAGCGCGACCTCCGGCGCCGGGTCCTCGCCGAAGCCGTGCAGCCGGTCCGGCAGGTCGAGGTCGTCGAGGTCGAGCACGTCCACGCTCAGGTCGTCGCGCTGCTTGGCCCGGTCGGCGAACCAGTTCGCCACCACCGGCGCGAACCTGCCGCGCCGGGTGCTGCCGACGATGATCGCTAGCTTGATCACGGGTGTTCCTTCCCTCGGTCGTGTCGGTGTCGACGCTAGGAGCGGGGGAAGGGCGCGGGCATCTGTCACCTGACTGGTCGTCCACCGGCGGGTCGCGGTGCGTCGGTCGACCGGTCACCTGACTGATTCGGCGGGGCGGCACGCGGCCGTAGCTTCGGCGCCATGACACAGGACGTGCGGGTCGGGACGCGGTGGGCGCCGGTGGTGGCGTTGGCGATGGCGATGCTGGTGGTCACCACCGAGATGACGGTGGCGGCGGTGGTGCTGCCCAGCCTGGGCGGCGAGCTGGACATCGGACCGGCGGCCACGGCGTGGGTGCTGCTGGCCTACACGCTGCCGATGGCGGCGATCGCGATCCCGGCCGGGCGGTGGGTGGACCGGGCGGACGTGCGGTCGGCGTTCCTGCTGGCGCTGGCCGGTGTGGCGGTGGCGAGCGTGCTCACGGCGGTCGCGCCGTCGTTCTGGGTGTTGGTGGTGGGACGGGTGCTGCAGGGTGTGGCCGGGTCGCTGGTGCTGGCCGGGTACATGCCGATCGTGGTCGCGGCGGTGGCGCCGGAGCAGCGCGGGCGGGCGATCGGGTACGTGATCACGATCATGACGATCGGCGGGCTGGCCGGCGCGCCGCTGGGCGGGTTGGTGGCGGGCGCGTTCGGGTGGCGCTCGGTGTTCCTGATGAAGCTGCCGGTGTTGGTGGTCGCGTTGTGGCTGGGGTGGCGGTCGCTGCGGCCGGACGGGCGGGGGCTGCCCCGGCCGGACGGGCGGTTGGTGCTGGAAGCGGTGCTGCTGGGTGGCGCGATCACGTCGGTGCTGCTGGCGTTCGAGGACCTGGCGTGGCTGCTCGGGGTGGCCGTGGTGCTCGCGGTGTGGTGGGCGCGGCTACCAGGCTCGCGCCCGGTGCTCACGTTGGTCCGGCGGAGGTTGTTCGGGCTGCCGCTGCTGACGTTGTCGTTGGTGTCGACGTTGGCCGGGGTGATGTTCTTCCTGGTGCCCTACCAGGTGACGGACGTGCTGGGCGGCTCGCCGGAGGACGTCGGGGTGGCGCTGCTGGTGTTCGTGGCGGGGGTGGCCGGGCTCGCGCTGGTGTCGGGTTCGCTGAGCGACCGGTACGGGCCGTGGCTGGTGGCGATGGGCGGGACGGTGCTGAGCGCGTTCGCGCTGGGGCTGCTCGTGCTGCCGGTGACGTCGTTGCCGGACCTGTGCTGGCGGCTGGCGCTGCTGGGTGTGGGGCAGGGCTTGTTCAACACGGCGATGAACACCCTGGTCATGTCCGGTGCGCCGGAGGGGATGGCCGGTGCGGCGGGCGGGCTGAGCGCCACCGCGCGGATGGTCGGCAGCACGGTGGGGCCCGCGGTGGCGGCGCTGGCGGCGGGACTGGCGGGCGGCGGTGACGCCGGGTTCCGCGCGGGTGTCGCGGTGTCGGCGGCGGTGGCCGTGGCGGGGGTCGTGGCGCTGGCGGCGGGCAGGCCGCGCTGAGCGGCATCAGGGGACGTGCAGCTCGGGTTTCGACGCGGCCATGCACGCGCCCATCCCCGGGTTGACCGGCGCGGTGGGGTTGAACAGGGCGTAGGAGTAGGAGCAGCACGGGTTGTGGCGTTCCGCCTCGGAGCCGTAGTCGGCGCCGAAGGGTGCCTCCACACCGACGGCCACGTAGGGCGGCGGCGGTGACTTCGGCACGACGTCGTAGGTGTTCACCAGCCGGAACGTCGTCACGTCCAGGCTGTCGTAGTAGCTCTGGAACCCCCGGTCACCGACCCGGGGGCTGGCCTGGTTGTAGTGGAGGGTGTTCGCGCCGGTGATCCCGTTGGCGCGGGCCAGCGGCACGGCCAGGGTGGCCAGGGCCGAACCGAGGCTGTGCCCGCTCACGATCAGGCGGGTGCCGGCGGCCGAAGCGGTCAGGAACAACCGGTCCAGGAATCCTCGGTCGATCCCGCTGAACACGCCGTAGAACCCGCGCTCCACCTTGACGCCGCCGACGGTCGGCGTCGTGGGCGGCGGGTAGTCCACCAGCTCGACCTGGAGGTCCATCCGCGTGTCGGCGTCCGTCTGCGAGCCGCGGAAGGCGAGGTGGAGGGTCTGCGGATCGCTCGTGCTGCGGGCCAGGACGCCGAACGGCTCGCTGACCACCGCGGCGTCCAGGATGAAGTTGCTCCAGATCGGGCCGGAGAAGGTGAAGTCGCCGACGTCGAACACCGAGTTGGTGACGGGGCACGTGTCCGCGGGCTGCCACTGGAAGAAGCCGTTGGGCGGGCAGCCGGCCGCCTTCCACTGCTCGCACATGTCGCAGGCGACGTTGACGACGAACGAGCACGTCCGGGCGAGGCCGAGGTCGTACCCGGGAGGGATCTGCAGTGGCGCACCGCTCCCATTGGACATCGCAGAATCGTATGGTCGGCCTGCCGACGCCGCCGGCGATCGAACCAGGAGCACACGATCGGGTGGCGCGGTGGCGATCAGGTCAGCAACGCCCGGACTTCGTCGGCGTCCTCGACGCGGCCCTGGGCGCGGAAGAGGGTGAGGGCTCGTTGCCGTGCGTCGCGCGCTTCGCCGTGCCGGCCCACGGCGGCGAGCACGTCGCCGAAGTGCCGCAGGACGCTGGCCTCCTCGTAGGAGTTGTCCAGCTGCCGGTAGAGCTTCAGCGCGTGCCGGTAGTGCTCCACGGCGTCGGCGTCGCGCCCGTGGTGGTGGGCGATGTAGCCGAGGCTGTCCGAAGTGGCCGCTTCGCCTTCGACGTGACCGAGTTCCTCGTTGAGCGCCAGCGCTTCCCGGCAGTGCGCCTCGGCTCCGACGTGGTCGCCGAGCTTCGCCATCCGGTAGCCGACGTCGTTGAGCGCCTCGGCGACGCGGATCGGGAGGCCGAGCGCGCGGAACAGCGCCAACTGCGCCAGCGCGTGCTCCAACGCCCCGGCGACGTCGCCCCGCCGTTCCAACGCCCACGCCATGGCGCGGTGGGCGGCGGCCTTGCCGTAGTCGTCCTCCACCAGCTCCAACGCCTGCCGCAGGTGGTGGTCGCCCTCGTCGTAGCGGCCGACGTCGGTCAACGCCATGCCGAGGAACTTGTGCGCCGAGACCTGCTTGAACCGGTCCTGCAGGGCGTCGGCGGCGACCAGCGCGGCGCCCCACACCGCGATGTCCTCGGCCGCGTGGCCGCGGCGCAGGTGGTAGTTCGTGAGCGCCCACGCCAGGTGCCAGGCGAGGTCGTGCCAGCGGTGCCCGGCGGCCAGGCGCTGGGCGGCGAGCAGCGACTCGTACTCGGCGTCGAACCAGTCCAGCGCGGCCGTGACGTCCGCCGGCGGCACCGGGTCGCCCGGCGGAGCCGGGATCGGCGGGCGGTGCGGCTCGATGAGCCGGTCGCCGTCGTGCGCGGTCGCGGCGAAGTAGCCGATGAACGCCCGGAGGTTGGCGTCGGCGTGCGCGGGCGCGACCTCGGCGGCGTAGAGGCGCACGAGGTCGTGCATGCGGTAGCGGCCGACCCGGTGCTGCTGGACGAGGTGGGCCGTTTCGAGCTCCCTGAGCAGGCGGCGCGTGTCGGCGCGGCCGGTGAGGGCCGTGATCGCCTTGAGGCTCAGGTCCGGCGCGGAGGTCAGGCCGATCAGCCCGAACAGCTCCGTCGCCTCGGGGGTGAGGACCCTTAACGAGCAGGCGAACACCGTGCGCAGGTCGGCGCTGAGGTCGTCCAGCGCGTCGAGGCGCTGCTCCTTCAGCTCCTCGGTGAGCGCGGACAGCGGCAGGTCCGGCTGGGTCACCGCACGGGCCGCGATGATGCTCAGCGCCAACGGCAGGCCGCCGCACAGCTCCAGCAGCTCGCGGGTGACGTCCGGCTCGGCCTCGACCCGTTCCGCGCCGAGGCGGGAGACCAGGAACGCGCGGGACTCGTGCTCGTCCAGGACGTCCAGCGCGACCGAACGCGCGCCGTGCGCGGTGAGCAGGCCGAGCAGCTGCACGCGGCTGGTGATCAGGGCGGTGCAGCGCGCGCCGCCGGGCAGCAGGGGCGTGACCTGGGTGGTGTCGCGGGCGTTGTCCAGCACGACGAGCATCCGCTTGTCCGCGACCAGGCTGCGGTAGAGGGCGGCCTGCGCGTCGAGGTCGGCCGGCGGGTCGTCGACGCCGAGGGCTTCGAGGAAGCCGCGCAGCGCGTTCTGGGGCGTGACGGGGTCGCCGACCGGGTCGAAGCCGCGCAGGTTGACGTAGAGCTGGCCGTCCGGGAAGTCGTCCACGTGCTGGTGCGCCCAGTGCAGCGCGAGGGCGGTCTTGCCGATGCCGCCCGCGCCGCCGATCGCGGTGATGACGACGGTGGACGACGGTTCGGTGAGGTCGGCGATCTCCTTCTCGCGGCCGGTGAACCAGCGTTGCGGCGCGGGGAGCTGCCGCGGCACGGCCTTGGTGGTCGCCGGCGGTGCCTGCTGACCTAGGAGTCGCAGGTAGAGGTCTTGCAGCGGCGTTCCGGGGTCGGTGCCCAGCTCGTCGGCGAGCGTGCGGCGCAACGCGTCGTAGTGCTGCAACGCCTCTGAGGACCGGCCACTGCGGTGCAGGGCGAGCATCAACTGGCCGGCGAGGCGTTCGTCCAGCGGGTGCGCCTGCGTGGCGTCACGCAGGGCGGGCAGCAGGGCGGCGTGGTCGCCGAGCCGGATCGCCACGTCGTTGCGGTCGAGCTCGACGGCTGCCCGTTCGGCCTGCAACGACTCCCTGACCTGGGCGAACCACGGCGAGTCCAGCCCTTCCAACGCCTCGCCGCGCCACAGCCGCAACGCCTGGTCGTACAGCTCGGCGGCCTGGTGGTCCGGCGCGGTGCGCGCGCGCTTGGCCAGGGCGCGGAACTCGACCAGGTCGATCCGGTCGGTCTCCAGCAGGTAGCCGCCCGGCCCGCGCTGGATGTCGATCCCGGCCGACCGCAGCTTGGACACGTACCCGTACAGGGTTTCCTTCGCCCGCAACGGCGGCTGACCACCCCAGACGCGGTCGACGAGCCGTTCGGCGGGCACCGGCCGACCGGCTTCCAGCAGCAACGCCGCCAGCACGCCGCGCCGACGGGTGTGGCCGATGTCGAGGTCGGCGCCGCCGACGCGGGCCCGGACACCGCCGAGCACCCCGAAGTCCACGCCAACCCCCTCGAACAGCCGGTTCAAGGTTCATCCTAGGTTCGCTCACGTTCGGCCCAGCAGGGTGTACCCATGACCGCGGACAGGTGAAGTAACCCGGCGGAGTGCCCCACACCCCCCGCCGGTTTCGAGGGGTCGACGTCCCGACCGGTGCTCCCCCTGCCGGTTGGGACGCCGCGGCGTGTCCGCACCGCTCTCACGGGGACGGCCGGCCTGGGGGCGGCCGCCCCCGTGCCCACCGCCCGCCCTCGAAGTGGTGTGGAAGTCCGCTGGTAGTGCGGCTGCCTAGCCTGCGCCAATGAGCAGACTTCTGGGGTTTGTGCTGGTCCTGGGGTTGGTGGTGGCACCGGCACCGGCCTGGGGCAGCGGCGTCGCGGCGTCGCCGTCGTCCATCGGCGTCGAGCACGTGCTGTTCAAAGGCGGCACCGGCGGGTACGGGTGTTATCGGATCCCGGCGCTGGTGAGGACGGCGGCGGACACGTTGCTGGCGTTCGCCGAGGCCCGTGAGTCGCCCTCGTGCGGCGATCGCGGCGACATCGACCTCGTCGTGCGGCGGTCCACCAACGACGGGCGGACGTGGGGGCCGGTCCGGGTGGTGTTGAGCGGGGTTCCCGGGGACGCGGAGAGGCCGTTCACCAGGGGGAACCCCGCGCCGGTGGTGGACAGGGAGACCGGGCGCGTGTTCCTGCTGTCCACGTCGAACGAGGCCACGCCGGGTGGGGTGCGGCTGCCGTGGGTCCAGCACAGCGACGACGACGGGCTGACCTGGTCGGGCGCGCGGCAGCTCCCGGTGTCGTTCGACGGGACCACCCGGGGGTGGTTCGCCACCGGGCCGTCGCACGGCGTCCAGCTCCGGGACGGCCGGCTGGTGGTGGGCGCGCACCAGTTCGTGAACAACGCCGACTACGCCGGTGTGCTCTACAGCACCGACCACGGTGAGACGTGGCAGGCGAGCACCACGCCCGACTCGTTCGTCGAGGGGCAGGTCGTGCCCGGCGAGATGTCCGTCGCCGAACTCGCCAACGGCGACCTGTACGTGGCCGGGCGCAACGACATCGCCACCGGCCACCACCGCACCCGCGCGATCAGCACGGACGGCGGCACGACGGTGTCCCGGTCGACCCCGGTGCCCAGCCTCACCACGCCGAACGTGCAGGGCGCGGTGTTGGCGCTGCGCAACGGCACGTTGCTGTTCTCCGGCCCGTCCGACCCGGTGGACCGCGAGCTGATGCGCATCCGCTACTCGGTGGACGACGGCGCCACGTGGGGCGTGGGCGGTCTGGTCAACACCGGCCGGGCCGGGTACTCGGACCTCGCCGAGCTCGCCACGGGTGAGATCGGCCTGCTGTACGAAGGCGGCACGAACTTCTCGGCCGACGAGATCCGGTTCAACCGGTTCACCACGTACCAGGCGCACATCCCCGGCGGCACGAACCCGTCCGCGGAGGCGACGCCGACCGCCGGGCCCACGTCACCGGACACCACGCTCCAGGCCAACGACGCCTACGTGCGCGGATCGGTGAACGCCGGGCTCACCGGGCAGGCCGACGTGCCGTACTCGCGGTCGCTGGACGTCGGCGCGCAGGACTTCGCCGTCGAGACGTCGTTCCGGCACGGCGGGTCGACCGGCAACCAGGCCTTGTTCTGGGCGTTCGGTCAAGGGGCGGACACACCCCAGGTGTGGGTGCGGATCCAGTCCGGCCGCGTGCACGCCCGGGTCGAGGGGACCACCGGGACGGCCGGGGTCTCGTTGCCGGGCACCTACGCCGACAACGCCTGGCACCGGCTCTCCCTGGCCCGCGCCGGCAACCGGGTCACGCTCACCGTGGACGGCGCGTCGGCCACCGCGACGGGTGTCGGTGGAGCGGTCGCGAAGGCGCGCACCGGGTGGCGGCTCGGGTCGCGGCTGGACGGCGCGGACCCGTTCTCGGGCGTGCTCAAGGACTTCACCGTCCGCAAGGCGGGCGTCGAAGTGCTGAACCTGCCCTTCGAGGTCGTGGACGGCGCGGTCGCGCCGACCAGGGTCACGGCGCCCATCACCGACGACCTGTCCGGGCACTGCGCGGACGGCAACCTGCTCGGCGGCTACCGGGGCACGGTCGCGGGCCGGATCGGCCGCACGGCGTTGGCGGTCGACGCCACGCACCCCGGTGTGGAGACGCCGTACACGCCCGCGTTGGACGCCGGGGCGCAGGACTTCACCTTCTCGCTGTGGTTCCAGCACCAAGGCGCGGCGAACCAGGCGCTGCTGTGGGCGTACGGGGCGACGAGCGGCGCGCCGTCGGTGTGGGTGCGGGCCCAGCCCGGTCAGGACCGGCTCCTGGGGTGGGTGGAGACCGACGCGGGACACGTCGAGGTGGCGCTCGGCGACCCGTCGTCGGCGGACGCGTTCGGTGACGGCGCCTGGCACCAGTTGGTGCTGCGGCGGGTCGGCGACCGGGTCGAGCTGGGCGTCGACGGGGGTGTCCCGGCGGTGGCGACCGGGTTGACCGGGTCGGTGTCGAACACCCTCGGGGTCCGGGTCGGGTCGAAGCCGGGTGGCTCCGACGTGCTCGACGGCAAGGTGGACGACGTCCAGCTGACCGTGGCCGGGAAGCGGGTCCTGTGGTGGGGGTTCGAGCACCAGAACACGCAGGCGCACGACGTGGTCCGCACGCCGCTCGGCCCGGCCACCGCCGACACCTCCGCCCTGTGCCACCACTCCGCGGTGCGGGGCGGTGCGGGGACGACGGCCGGGGTGAACGGCCGGGCGCTGGCGTTCGACGGGGTGGACGACGCGGTGATGGTGCCGTACCAGGCGTTGGACGGTGACTTCGCCATCGACTTCCGGATGCGGTACACCGCGGGCACGGCCGACCAGGTGTTGGTGTGGGCCTACGGCGTGGGGGCGACAGAGCGCGGGCTGTGGTTGCGCGCGCAGCCCAGCCAGGGCCGGTTGCTGGCCAGGGTGCAGACCGACGCGGGGCCGACGTCGGTCGCGTCGGCGGGTGCGTTCGGGGACGGCCAGTGGCACCACGTCGTGCTGCGCCGGGTCGGCGGGACGTTGGAGCTGCTGGTCGACGGCGCGGTTCGCGGCAGTGCGGCGATCAAGGGCTCGCTGACGTACGGCGACGCGTTCGCGGTGGACGGCCTGCACTTGGGCGCCAGGCCGGACGGCGCCGACCGGTTCAAGGGCGCGTTGGACGAGTTCCGGGTCCAGCGCGGTGGCACGACGATCACGCACCTGCCGTTCGAGGTGGTGACGCCGGGCCCGTTCGCCCGGGGTTGATCACGCGGTCCGTGCTTTGAGGGCGGCGACGCCCTCTCGTGGACCAGTTGATCGAGGGCGTTCTCGCCGAGCACAGTGGCAGAACGGGCCGGGGCTTGAGTGCCCCGGCCCGTTCTGCGGTGATCAGGATCGGCGGTCAGATCCGGCGGTCGACGAACCGCGGGGTGCCGTTCGGGCTGCGGAAGGTCACCAGCCAGGATTCGCCGTTGGCGCCTGCGAAGGGGACGGCGGTCGGGTCGGTGGCCGAGAGGTCCGAGACGCCGTCGATCAGCCAGGACCACTCGCCCCACGTGTTGGAGCCCGTGGCGGTTTCCCAGACCCGGTGGATCTCGTTGTCCGACCCTCGGACCACGACGGCGACCCGGCCCAGGGCGGGGTCGAGCACGGCGGCCGGGGCGCCGGCCGGGGTCACCGCGCCGGTGCCGATCCCGGTCCAGTCGCCCGGCCACGTGCCGGCCGCGTCCTGGAGCTTGGTGACGATCGTGCCCGCCGCGCCGCGCACGAAGACCTGCAGCTGGTAGCCCGGCCGGACGACCACGGCGGGCGCGCCGGACGAGCCGGAGCCGCCCAGGTCGGTCCACGGGGACAGCGAACCGTCGTGGTAGAACTGGACGGTCTTCACGACACCGGCGCCGTCGAGGCCGAACACGCGCACGCCGTCGCGCACGGTCACGACCGTGAGACCGCCGACCAGGTTCTGGTCGCCCAGGTTCCGCCAGAACGGCACGGAGCCCTTCTGCTGGTACACCCACAGCTTGCCGTCGGCGTCGACCGCGAACTGGGCCAACGAGCCGTCGGCCAGCTTCGCCACGGTCGGCGCGGCGGCCATCGAGCCGCCGAAGTCCTTCCAGGCGCCCCACGTCACGGCGCCGGCGGCCGTCTGGGTCACCGACCAGATGTCGCCGTCACGGCGCTGCGCCGTCACCTGGATGCGCCCGTCGGACAGCTGCGCGATCGCGGGCTGCCCGCTGAACGCCTCGTTGCCCGAGATCACGGTCCACTGGATCGAGCCGAAGTTGTCCACATCGGACTGGTGGCCGTGGACGACCCGGCCCGCGTTGTCGGTGTAGGCGTACTCCAGCGTGCCGACGCGCGCGCCGGCGACCGGGGCGGCCTGGAACACCGTCGTGCGGCTGTCGGGCACCACCGGCACGGTCGGCAGCGGCTCGGCGAACCAGCCCTGGAGGTCCACGATCACGTGCATGGTGTCGGAGCTGCCGTTGCGGATGCGGATCTTGCCGTCCGTGCCGGGCTTGAGCACGATCGAGTTGGTCCGGCGGCTGATGCCGTGGTCCATCATCGTCAGCCCCGGCTCGGCCTGGCCCAGCGGCCACGCCTTGACGTAACCGGCGGCCTCCGAGGTGGTGGTGATCGACAGCAACGCGCCCGCGATGCCCCGGGTCGGCAGCCCGAACGTCCCGCCGACCTGCACGTCGAGGACGCCGTTCGCGGCCACCGGCAGGCCCGCGCCGACCGACCGCGTGTTGACCAAACGGCCGTCGTCGCCCCGGAAGCCGCTGCCCGTGGTGGCCGAGCCGGTGAAGTAGCCCTCGACGTTCAGCATGAAGTGCGCGGCGGCCGTGCCCTTGTTGGTGAAGGTCACCTTGCCGTCGGCGCTCAGCTGCACGACCGCGGCCTGCTGCGTGGTGCCGGCCACGTAGTTCAGCACGGGCCGGGTGGCCAGGCCCGACGGCGCGTAGGCCATCCAGCCCTTCGCCGACGCGCCCGGCACGGCCAGGTTCACGTACGCGGCGGACGCGCCGGCCGGGATGAGCCCGCCGGTCAGCGTCACGGTCCGGGTGCCGCCCGCCGGGATCATCCCGGTGGACACGCCGAGACCGCTGCGCGTGTCGATCGTGCGGGTGTGCGCCACCGGCACGAACCCGCCGCCGTTGGCGCCTTGCGCGGACTTGAAGTAGCCGTGCACCTCGACCACGACGTGGGCCTTGCCGGCCGCCTGGTACACCGCGACCTTGCCGTTCGCGCCGACCTTCACCGCGAAGAACGCCGACAGGTCCTCGCCCGGCCGGGCGGTGACGGCGGTCGCGTCCCCGGACCGGGCCGTGCCGTCGGGCCACAGCTCCAGCCACGTCTCGGCGGTCGGGGCGAGGATCGCCACGCGCACCATGACGGTGCCGACACCGCTGGTCGGCACGCCGCCGACGCCGAGCACCGGGAAGGTCGTCGTGGTCTGCGCACCGCGCTCGCCGGTCACACCGCCCGTGCCGTCACGGGTGTCCAGCACGTGCGCGTGACCGTTCAGCGAGACGTAGTCCCCGCCCCCGCCGGACGAGTCCGCCTGGGCCGGTGGCGCCGCCACCATCGCGAGCACTGCGGCGGCGACCGCCAGCAAGCCCACGCCGGATCTCTTGGACAACATGATTCCTCTCATCACTGCCGGTCGAAGTACCAGGCGTCCTTGACCGTGGTACCGAGACACCCGGCCACGCCGATGATCACGGCGTTCTCGGGCTTGAACTGGGCTTGGCCGCCGTTGAGGTAGACGGTCAGCCCGGTGACGACCCCGTTGACGCCCAGGCACTGCGCGAGCGCCTTGCCGGGGCTCGACCGGACGTAGCCGATGGGGTTGCGGACGAACTTGGTGCCCGCCCAGCGGCCGACGGTCTTGGAGCCCTCCCACAGGCCGCGGCCGAAGTTGGCGAGACCGCGCCCCACCGCCTGCGCACCGCGCCCCACCGCCTTCGCGCCGCCGACCACGCCGTTCTTCACCGCGGCCGCGCCCGCGCGCACCTTGGCCAACGCCTTGCCGCACTTGCCCGCGTTGTGCACGAGCACGTCCGCGTCGCCGGCCACGACCTGGAAGGTGTGCACGGTGTCGACGGTCAGGTTGTGGACGGTCCGCTGTTCCGCCCACGACCGGACGCCGACGACGGTGCCTTCCGAGAGTCGTTGCCCGGCCACGAGGTCGCCGGCCTCGACCCACCCGCCGTCGGCCCAGAACGGGTGGCCGTCGGTGGTGGTGAGGGTGGACGTGCGCCCCTCGGCCTCCACCTCCACCTCGACCAGCTGCTTCAGGCCGGTGCCGGTGATCAGGTCGGTGACGGTGAAGGCGCCGGTCCGCCCGGTCGTCGGGTCGGTGGCCGCGACCCGGTCGCCGACCCGGACGTCCTCGATCTCCTTAATCGAGCCGTCGCCCATGCGCACCGCCGTGTCGCCGGCGAAGCTGTTGGCCGCGACCAGCGAGCACGCCGCGTCCACGATCTCGTCGGCGTGCTTGGCGCCCATCCGGACGCCCTTCGCGGCACGCACCGCGCCGACCCCGTACGGACCGGCGAACAGCGACAGCGCCGACACGCCGGCCCAGACGCAGCTCTCCACGTCGCCCTCGGTGACGCACCGCTTGCCGTCGTTGTAGCCGCTGATCTCGGCGAGGCCGTTCAGCAGCGCCTTGCCCTCGGCCTTCCAGCCCTGCCACTTCGGCCACTTCCACGCGAAGCCACCGCCACCGGCGCCGGACTTGCTCGCCGCGGACGTGTTGCTCACCGGGTTGCCGGCCTTCTGCACGGCCGCGTCGTAGATCTTGTCCGTGCCGCGCTTGGCGTCGGCCACCACGTCGCGGTTCGCGCCGACCTTGCCCGCGGGCAGCTTCGGGTCGGAGGACACGGTCTTCGGCATGTTCGTCACCGGCGCGTGCGCCGCGCCCGACACGGTCCTGGGCACGTGCCGCGCCGAGTACTGCGCCGCCGCCTTGGCCTGCGCGGTGACGCGCCGCTTGCGCTCGTGCTCGGCCCGCCGGGCCGCTTCCGCCCGGGCCGCCGCGCTCGCGTCGTAGCAGGCGCCGCAGCTGCCGCCACCGCCACGACCCTTGTAGGCCGGGCCGGGCGCGTAGCTCGGGTAGGTGCCGTTCGCGCCGGACTGCTTTTTCTTCTTCTTGCCCGAGAGCCGGTCCGCCTGCTCGCGGATCGCGTAACTGAGGTCCTCGTGGTCGAAGCAGAGGTAGCACTCGTAGGGCACCACCCACTGCGACGGCGCGTCATCGTCGTCGTCGAACCAGTCCCACGGCCACGACCAGTGGCCGTCCGGGTCGACCTGGCCGACCGGGTCGCCCGCGCCGTAGGCGTAGCGGTTGGCGCGGATGCCGTCGCCGCCCTGGAACGGGATGTCGTCACGCGAGCCGAACCCGCCGGTGGCCGGGTCGTACCAGCGCGCGCCCATGTCGACCTGGCCGGTGGCCGGGTCGGTCCAGTCGCCCTGGTAGCCCAGCGGCCCGGTGTCGCCGGTCTTGGCGGTGACCTCGCCGAACGCGTCGTAGGCGGTCCGGTCGGACAGCGCCTGGCCGTCCGGTGCGAGCGCGCCGATCACGTCGCCGTGGCCGTTGGCCACCGGCACGCGCGGCGTGTCGCCGTTCTTCGTGGCCAGCAGCTCGTCACCCGGGCCGCGGGCGAACGTGGCCGTGCCGTCGGACACCACCTCGTCGTCCAGGCCCGCGTAGGTGAACGCGGCGCCGTTGCGGGTGGCGACCCGGTCCAGGGCGTCGTAGGTGAAGCTCTGGCCGGCCGCGCCCACCATCCGGTCGAAGGCGTCGAACGCGAACGGCTCGGTGTGCCCGGAGCTGGTGCGGCTCGTCATCGTGCCGCGCGGGCTGTAGGTATAGGTGTAGTCGCCGTCGGACAGCAGGCGGTTGCGCTCATCGTAGGTCGAGGTCTTGGCGCCCGCCTTGGTGCGGTTGCCGGCCGCGTCCCACTCGTACGGCGTGGTGACGCCGCCCGTGGTGGCGGTCTTCAGCCGGCCGACCGCGTCGTAGGTGTAGGTGGTCTCGACGCCGTTCTCGGTCTTGCGGGAGACCAGGTCGAGCTCGTCGCGGTGGTAGGCGACGGCCGAGATGACCTGGCCGGTCGAGCCGGTGAGCACGTCCGACTCCTGCCGGCCGTGGTCGTCGTAGCCGTAGGTGCGCGTGCGGCCCGCGCCGTAGCCGATGGTCTTCACCGCGCCGGCCGCGTCGTAGCCGTACGTCCGGGTGACGCCGGCCAGTCCCTCGGAGGCGGTGTCCAGCCGGCCCTTCAGGTAGGTGTAGGTCGCGGTGCCGGCCGCGTCGCGGCGGGTGGTCGGGTTGCCGTCGGCGTCGTAGCCGAACTCCGCCGTGCCGCCGGGACCGGACGTGGTGAGCAGGTTGCCGCGGTCGTCGTAGGTGTAGGTGTCGGAGCCCACGCGGGTCGCCCGGCCCACCACGTCGTACGTGATCTCCCTTGCGGTGGTGGGCTTCTCGGCGCCGCTGCCGGTCTCGGCGATGAGCCGGCCGACCGCGTCGTAGGTCCGGGTCCGCACGACGCCGCCGGGGGCGGTCAGCTTGACCTCGTTGCCCCGCGCGTCGTACTCGGAGGTCCACGTGCGGTCGGTCGGGTGCGCCGCGGTGGCGGGCTCGGTCACCTTCTCCGGCAGGCCCCACGCGTTGTAGGTGGTGATCGTGCGGTGCCCGCGCGGGTCGGTGTAGCGGGTCAGGTTGCCCGCGGCGTCGTAGCCGAACTCCTGCGTGACGCCTTCCGGCTCGACCTGCCGGACCAGCCGGTCGCCCGCGTCGAACTCGAAGGTGGTGGTGTTGAGCTTGGCGTCGGTGACGGTGGTCGTGTTGCCCGCCGGGTCGTGGCCGAACCTCGTGGTCCGCAGGACCGTGCCGTCGGCCTTGAGCTCCGACCGGGCCACCTGGTCGCCGAACAGGTCGAAGGCGAGGCGGGTGGTGCGGCCGAGGCCGTCGGTGACGCGCACGGCGTTGCCCGCCGCGTCGTAGCCGCGGTGCGTGGGCACGCCCGCCGGGTCGGTCTCCTTGACCAGTTGGCCGAGCGTGTCGTAGGTGAACGCGGTGGCGGCGCCGGAGGGCGCGACGGCCGAGGTCACGTTGCCGAGGTCGTCGTAGCGCTGCCACGCGGTGAACGTGCCGGTGGTCGGCTTGCGCTCGTACCGGGTCGAGGTGAGCGGGCGGTCGAGGTCGTCGTAGGTGGACTCGGTCCGCGCGCCGTCCGGCGCGGTGGTGGAGAGCACCTGGCCGGCGCGGGTGTAGGTGTAGCGCGAGACGGCACGGCCGGTGCTCGCCGGCGCGTCGTGGGTGACGACGCGGTCGAGCTGGTCGTAGGCGAACCTCGTCGCGTGGCCGCGGGCGTCGACGACCTCGGTGACGTTGCCGTTGCCGTCGTAGGACGCCTTGACGACGGGCGTGATGCCCTGGTGCGTGGGCGAGGTCGCGGTCACCACCCGGCCGAGCCGGTCGTGCTCGACGGTCGACACGGCGCCCAGCTCGTCCGCCGAGGCCACCACCTCGTCGAACGTGTTGTAGCCGGTCTTCGCGGTCGGGTTCGCGGTCGTCGGCGCGCCGCCGTCGCGCTCCACCGCCACCGCCGCGCCCGTGGCCGTGACCTGGCGGCCCAGCTCGTCGAAGCCGTAGGTGGTGGTGTTCAGGCGCGGGTCGGTGACCGAGGTCTGGTGGCCGCGCTGGTCGTAGCCGAACCGCGTGACGCGGTCGGTGGTGCCGTCGGTGACGGTCTGCTCGACCACGTTGCCCACGTCGTCGTGCCGGTAGGTGACCGTCTCCGGGGTCGCGGACACCTCCCACGGCACGTTGGACGCCTTGCCGCCGGTGACCGTGCGGGTGACGTTGTCGCCGCCGTCGTAGGAGTAGGTGGTGGTGCGGCGCAGGCCGGTCGGGTCGACCACGACCGTCGCCACCCGGCCGAGCCGGTCGTGGGTGTGCTCGGTGACGGACCTGCCGTTGGCGGTGACCTTGCGGGTCAGGTTGCCCGCGCCGTCGTAGGTGTTGTCCTCCAGCACGAAGTCGCGCTTGCTGCCGTCGGGGTTGTGGAAGTCCTTGAGCACCTTGCGGCGCAGCAGGCCGTCACCCCAGTACTGGAACTCCGTGCGGCGACCCATCGCGTCGGTCCGACTGGCGAGCCGGCCCGCGAAGTCGTAGGACAGCGACGTGACCAGCAGGTACCCGTTGGCCGGCGCGGGCACGCCCGCCGGGTCGCTGCGCCAGTCGCGCAGCCGCACCTCGGCGAGGTCGCCGCGGCTGGTGTAGGCGAAGTCGAACCGGTTGCCGTTCGGGTCGGTCTCGGAGGTCCGGTGGCCGAACGCGTCGTGCTCGTAGGACGTCTCGCCGCCCTCGGCGTCGGTCTCGCGGGAGAGGCGGTTGTGCTGGTCGTAGTCGTAGGTGGTGACGCGGGCCGGGTCGTTGCCCTGGGTGTCGGCCTGCTCGACCCGGGTGGTGTTGCCGTCGGCGTCGAACGTGTTCGTGGTCCGGAGCTGGTGCTTCTCGCCGGTGACGGCGTCCGTGGTGATCGGGCCGGTGGTGGTCCGGAGCCTCGACATGGCGTCGTAGGTGAACGTGGTGACGACACCGGCGGGGAAGCTGTCGGAGATCGTCCTGACCGTGGCGCGGCGGCCCAGGTCGTCGTAGGTGTACTCGGTGACGAGGCCGTTCGGCTCGGTCACGCGGGCCAGGTCGCCGTTGTTGTAGTAGGCGTACCGGGTCGTCTTGCCGCGTGCGTCCGTTGTGGACGCGAGCAGCGCCGCGGGCGGTGAGCCGCCGTTGACGGCGGCCTCCGCGCCGTTGGTGTAGGTGTGCTTGACGAAGCTGCCGTCCGGCGCGGTCTCCTGGAGGACCTGGCCGGTCGGGTGGTAGCTGAACGTGGTGCGGTAGGTGGTGTCGGTCGCGCTCGCCGAGCGGCCGTCGCGAGACTCCAGCGGCAGGAAGTTGCGCGGGTCGTACTCGTCGGTGACGGTCGTCGGGTAGGTCTCGTAGGTGGTGTGGCACTCGGTGGCGGTGCGGCAGGTCTTCGTCGAGGTGATGTTGCCGCGCGCGTCGTAGCCGAGGGTGACCGTGTCGCCGTTCTCGTCGGTGACGACGGTGATCCGGCCGCTGTCGTCGTAGGAGTACGAGCGGATGCTCATGCCCTCCGCGCCGTAGCGGACGAACACCGGGCCGCCGGAGCTGTCCGGGATCGTGGTGCAGAACGACGGGTCGTTGGGGTCGGGCTTGCTGCACGTCTCCGCGGGCGGCGTGGGTGTGGTGGTCGGCTCGCCAGGTCGGTCCTCGGAACGTGCCTCCAGGCCCAGCGGGCGGCCCAGGCGCAGCAGCCAGCCGCCCAGGGCGTCGTACTCGTACAGGCTCGGCCGGTTCGCCGGGTCCAGCACCTCGACCGTGCGGCGCAGGTCGTCGTCACCGCCGTAGACCGCGGGCGGGCCGACGCGCCACGTGCCGCCGTTGTCGTCGGTGTGCTCCTTCACCCGGTCGCGGGTGGTGTCGTAGGTGATCGCGGAGGCGACCTTGCCGCTGGGCAGGGTGATCTTCGACAGCAGGTCGGCCTGGTTGTTGGCGTTGCGGTGCGCGGTGGTGGTCTGCGGGCCGACCGGACCGGAGTACACCGCCACCTCGTCGATCACGCCCGCGAAGTGGCGCTGCGGCGTCGTGCCCCAGGCGGGCCACGTGCCGGTCGCGTGGGCCGCGCCGATCTGGTTGAACGTCAGCTTCTCGTGGTCGATCTGCTTGCCGGTGAGCTCGCCGACCTTCGCCCCGTCGAGGAACAACGTCTGCGTGGTGCCCATGGAGCTGAGCACGACGTGGTGCCACTTGCCGTCGTTGACCAGGACGCCGCTGGTGATCGGGCTGATCGCGCCGACGCCGAACTGGCCGCGCAGCTTGCCGTCCGTGCCGACGTACAGGATCGGGACGCCGGTGGTGGACGTGCTGCCGAGCGCCTTGTCCTGGTAGCCGAGCAGCGGACCGCCCGAGCCCGTGACCGAGGACTTGAACCACAGCTCGACCGCGCCGTCACGGCTCTTCTTCAGGGTGCCCTTGGGGAGGTCGACGGCGGAAGTGGTGCCGTTGAAGGAGGCGGCGGTGTCGGTGGCGTTGATGCCCGGGGTGTTGAGGGTGACGTTCTTGTACGTGCCCACGTCCTTGCCGAGGTTGACGGCCACCTCGCCGGCGGCGGCCGTGCCCTCGGGTTCGCCGAGCCGCCAGTACGACTCGGGGCGCGAGTCGAGGACCGCGGTGCGGTAGTGGGAGCCGGTGGTGTGCTCGTAGGTGGTGCAGGCGGTGCCCGCGCACACCTTGGTGAGCAGGTCGCCGGTGTAGGTGTAGCTCCACGTCGTCTGGTCGGCCTTGACGGCGGTGACGCGGTTGCCGGTCCAGGTGAACGCGAGGTGGCGGCCGGCGGTGTTGGTCTGGCTGTTGGACACCTGGGCCTTCTGCAGCTTGCCCGTGGTGGTGTCGTAGGTCAGCACGACCGCGCGGTTGGCGCTGTCGGTGATCCGGGTGAGCCTGCCGTTGAGGGAGAACTGGTAGGTGGTGCCGGAGAGGTCGAGCAGCCGCCACGCGGTCGTGTCGACGGTGAGCCTCGCCTGGCGGCCGAACGGCGCGGCGAACGTGCCGTCGGCGTTGCGGCCGAACCGGACCTGCTGACCGTCGGGGTAGGTGATCACGACGTTGCCGGAGCCGTCGTCGTCCGGGACGAGCTTCATGTCGTAGCGGGTGGACCAGCCGGCGCCGAAGATGCCGTCCCGGCGGGGGTCGAGGCTGTTGTAGGTGCGGACCACGCGCAGCTCCGGGCCGACCGTGGTGACCGAGGCGTCGACGGCGGCGGTGGAGTAGTTGCCCGTCTGCGGGTCGAACTCCTGGTCCTTGGTGCCGTACGGGCCGCCCGCGAGGCGCGAGGTGATCTCCGGCTGCGGGACGCTGGTGAGGATCGTGGAGTACGGCGAGATGATCTCGTTGGTGGCGTCCTTGACGTACGCGCGCCAGTCGTAGGCCTTGCTCCACCTGAGCGTGCCGGTGGGGACGGTCCAGGCGGTCTTGGCCTGGTACCCGGAGTTCACGCAATTGACCGGCTTGCCGGCGGCGTCGCGCTCGCAGACCTCGAACTTGAACTGCATGGTGACGCTCGGCGGCGCGTCGACGTCCAGCGCCCGTGCCCACAGCTGCGGGGTGAGGGTGGGCGTCTGGTAGCCGTTCGGCGGGTGCAGCTCCTGCACCACCGGCGGGATGTCGAAGACCTCGAGGACGATCCGGCCGGGCGGGACCTGGTGGTCGGTGAACACCGGGCCGCCGGTCTTGACCATGGTGAAGTCGAGGAAGTACTTGCCCGGCGGGAGGGCCTTGACGGTGGCGTCGAGGGTGACGCGCTGGTTGCGGGCGACCGTGGCGGTGAGGTTGGCGGAGCGCTGCTGGACGACCGACGCGCCGGTCTTGGCGTTGTACGCGCGGTAGGCCAGGTAGTAGTCGCCGGGCGCCCAGGCCGAGGCGCTCTTGTTCGTGACCGCGATCTTGACCTTGCCGTCCTGGTTCTGCAGGACGGGCGGCTTCGGCACCGGGTCGGCCAGCGCGTACGTCGCGTTGTACGGGCTGTGGGTGACGTAGAGGCGTGGCGGGTTGGCGGTGGCGGGGCCGGTGAACTTCTTGCCGGAGCCGTCGCCGCTCGCGCGCAGGGAGAGGCCGTGGTTGGCCTGCGCGCCGTCGACCCACTTCTGCACCAGGTCTCGTCCGCCGCCGCCGAGGTTGATCAGCTCGCCCGCCGTGGGGCAGTTGGAGGACGACTGGCCGAACGCGATGTGGCCGTGGGCGAAGGAGCGCTCGGCGAGCCGGCCGCCGGTGCTCGGACCGGGGAAGTCGACGTCGTCGCTGGAGGCCCAGCTCTGGGTGACCGGGTGGACGGTGACGGTGCGGGGCTTGCACGAGTCGGCGTCGTAGTTCACCAGCCAGAGCTGGGCGCCGAAGATCGTGTGGTGGCGGAGCTTGTCGACCAGGCCGCCGAAGCGGAGGTAGGAGGCGGCGTTCGGGCCGACCAGCAGGGTGTTGCCGCCGGGGGACGACGAGGTGCCGTTGACGTAGAGGCTGCTGTCGGCGGCCTCGCCGGTGACGGGGAGCTGGACGGTCGGGTCGACGGCCACCGGGTAGGCCGCCTGGCCCAGCCACCGCGCGTCCAGGGTGATCTGGAGGGCTTGGCGGCCGTCGTGGCTGGTCAGGGCGTAGGTGACGGCGGTGGACCGGGCGCCGTTGGCGTCGACCATGTCACCGGGCGGGATCACGGCGCGGGTCGTGTTGCCCTCGTCCTTGAGCAGGACCTGGTTGTGCTCGACGTGCGCGGTGAGGTTCTTGAGGGTGAGCGGGAACGTGAAGGTGGTGGCGCCGGGGCGGGTGAGGACCAGGGTCTCCTTCACGCCGCCCGGCTGCGACTCCAGCTCCAGGTCCACGCCGGGCTGGACCTCGGTGTAGGTGGCCGTGCTGCCGTTCGCGGCGCCGTCGACCTTGTTGGACCCGGCCAGGCCGTAGGAGACCTCGTGGTCGGCATCGACGGTGAGGGTGGTGAGGCGCTCGGCGTCGGCTCGACGGGCCAGGCGGACGTCCACCTCGTCGGCGGCGTTGTGCCAGCCCTGGTCCGTCGCGACCAGCTCGGTCCGGATGGGCTTCCACTCGTCGCCGTCGCGGTAGTTGAGCGCGCCGGCGGAGAACTCGGTGGTCTCGGTGCCGTCCCGGTTCGTGTAGACCTTCTCGTGCTTGGTGCGCGCCTCGGGCTTCTCCTGGCTCTTGCCCTCTTCGAAGCCCTTGGTCTCGGTGGCGGGCGGCGCCTCCACCGACGCGGTGTTGTGCGGTTGGACGTCCCACTGGACCTTCGGGTAGCGGGATCTCAGCGTGTCGGGGACGGTGTCGTTGCCGGGTGCGCCCGCGAGGTGGTCCGGGTCGGACCGGGCCTCACCCCACCGCTGCCCCGGTCCCGGCGTCGACGACTTGTCCGCCGCGTAGGTCTCCGACCGCCCCCACCCGTCGACCGCGTCCCCGCCGCTGGTCGCGGTGACCGCCAGCACCAGGACGACGGCGACCACCTTGGCCGGGCCGAACGCCCACAGCGCTCCGAGCAGCCCGGCTTTGCGCACACGCGACGACATACCGCTCCCCCAGTCGACTGAGCAGGCCGTCGCGGACGCTAAGCACCTTCACTTCCACCTCACTTCCGTTCGGCTTCCAGCCCATCGCGCGAGCGTGGGCCGGTGGGTGCGGAGCTCACGCGATGCTGTGGGGGTGCGGGCCGGTGTCGAGGACGTCGGCGCGCACGTCCGCGGCGGCCGCGGGACGGGCCACGAACAGGCCCGCCACCGCGGCCGCCGGACGACGCCGAGCGGATCAAGCCAGCCGCCACAGCTGGACGGCGGCGCCGTTGCAGTGCCACTGCTGGATGGTCGTGCCCGGCGGCAGGCTCCAGTCCCGGTTGTCCAGGCAGAGCCCGCTCTGGCGGTTGCGCAGCTGGAGCGAGTTCGGCGCGACGTGGGTCACCTGCCACTGCTGCATCCAGCCGCCCCAGCAACCCCATTGGTGGACCCCCGTGCCGGGGGTGTTGTCCGGCACGTCGAGGCACCGCCCGCTGTTGTCGTTGCGCAGCCGGTAGTAGGTCATGCCCGGCAGGGATTCGACGACCTCCAGGTGCCACCGCTCCGGCGGGCCGCCGTAGCAGTCCCATTGCTGCACGCGCGCGCCGTCGTCGAGGCTGCCGTAGGCGACGTCCAGGCAGAGGTTGCTGTAGCCGTTGATGAACAGGTAGGGGTTGGTCGGCGCGGCTGCCGCCGACGGCGCGGCGAACAGGCCCGCGCCGAGCAGCGCGGCCGCGACCAGGACCATGACCCGTCTGACGTTGAGCATTTCCCCTCGATTCGTCCGATGTGGTTCCGCGTTCAGATGGTGGCGTTCTCCCGGCCCGCCGGTAAGCGCCCGTGATCGCCCACGGCCCGGTGGGTGGAGTTGCCCACTTCGGCTGCGCCGTGCGGCCGACCGGGCGAGTGCGGCCGGGTGGCCGGCACCGCCAGACTTGGCGGCGTGGGGGCGATCGGCGCGTCGGGCGGTGGGCACCGGGTGCTCGCGGAGATCCTCGGCGCGCAACTCGCGTGGTGGCAGCTCGGTTTCGCGCTGCGCCGGACGGTGCTGCGGGACGCCCGTCTGGGTCGCCGGTCGGTCGACCCGGACGTGTGGGACATCGGCGTCGGCTGGGCGTGGCAGTGGCTGGCCGCGCCGCGCTGGTGGCGGCTGGCCCGGGACCTCGGCACGACCACGCTGGCCGTGGTGTGCACGGTCGGCCTCGTCCACGTGATGGCGGAGGCCGACGGCGTGGTCGCGACCAGCGCCGCGGTGGCCGGGTGGGCGCCGACGGCGACGTGGTGGCTGCGCCGGCAGGGACGGCACGCCCGGCTGCTCGTGCGGCTGCTCCCCGATCCCGCGGCCGGGGGCCGGGCCGAGCGGACGTCCCTGCCGTGGCGGGTGAGCCGGGCCCTGGTGGCGTTGCTCGCGGTGGGCGCGGCGGCCGTGATGATGGCGGTCGCCATCGGCTACGAGCGCTCGATCGGGCTCGCCTGCCCCCGCTTCGCGGTGGACGCGTCGGTGCTCGAGTGGTGGGAGCGCGACCCGGTGGGCTGCCCGGCCGGCGACACCCTCGTCGACGCCGCCGGCCTGCGCTACACGCCGTGGGTCGTGCGGGACCAGCGGGGCGGGTTCGGCCAGGACTACGTCGTGTACGAGCGACCGGACGCGAAGCCGGCGGTGATCCTGGCCGCCGTCTTCGCCGTCTGGGCGGCCGACGGCGGACCCGCCGGACGGCTCGGCCACCCGCGCGACGGCGGCACCGAAGACACCCTGGCCTACCAGAACTTCGACGGCGGCGCGATCGTGCTGCGCAGCGGCGGCACGCCGCAGGTGCGCCCGGGCGAGCGCCACTCCACCGTCCGCGACCTGGGCAGCCCGTGCCCGCCGCTCGACCGGCCCTGCATCACCACCGTCGACGCCGGGCCGGACGGGATCCGGGTCGGCTGGAGCTACGGCGCGGCCGACGCGTTCAACGTCGCCTGGTGGCCGGACGGCTCGACGCCCGGCGCCGCCGTCCAGCGCGAAGCCGCCGGGTACGAGTACACGGTGCCCGCACCGCCGCCGGGCGGCGCGTACGTGGTCGAGGTCGCAGCCTGCCGCAAGCAGTTCCTGCGCCGGTCCACGTGCACCTGGCCGTCCGCGCGGGTGATCGTGCGGGCCGGCTAGATGACCGCCGACGCCGCCGGGCACCCCGCGCCGATGCTGCTGGTGCTGACGTTGCGCTGGCTGGCGTTCGGGTGGATGTTGGTGGTGGCGTTGCTCAGCGGGCAGATCCAGCGGCCGGTCGAGGCCGGTCTCGCCCTGCTCGCCGCGGGCTGCTGGACGCTCTGGCTCACGGTCGCCGCCGTCCGGCGGATCGGGCGGGTGCTGGCCGTCGACCTGGGGGTGGCGATGGCGCTGGTCGTGGCGTCCGGCTACGTGCACCCGCCGCACGCGCTGCTGACCAACCACCCGACGTTCACCGGCGCCTACCCGGCCGCGGCGGTCGCGGCGTGCGCGGTCGTCCACCGGCTCCGGGGCGGGATCGCCGCGGGCGCGGTGCTCGGCCTGACCCTGCCGGTCGCCTACGCCGCCAATGGCGTCACGCCGGCGGGGCTGTCGTTCCTCCAGGTGTTGACCATGACCGGCTGGGGCCTGTCCTACGTGCTGCTCGGCGGCGTGATCGGCGCGGTGGCCGGGCAGGTCGACCTGCTGCACCGGCAGGCGGTCCGCAGCGGCGAGCAGGCCGCGCGGACCACCGAACGGGAGCGGCTCGCCGCCCGGATCCACGACGATGTGCTCCAGGACCTCGGCCGGCTGCGGGCCCGGATCGGCGACTTGGGCGCCGGGCCGGCGCTCGCCGCCGTGGCGGAGGGGATCGCCCGGCAGGAAGCGGCGCTGCGCGGCCTCGCGCGCTCGGACCCGGGCCCGGCCCCGCCCGGACCGAACGCCACGGCGTCGTTGCGCGACCGGTTGGCCGAACTCGCCGGGCGGCACGGGGAACTGCCGGTGCGCCTGGTCGCCAGCGGTCCCGTCCGGTTGCCGCCGGACGTGGTGGAGGAGATCGTGGCGGCGGTCCGGGAACTGCTCACCAACGTCGACAAGCACGCCAGGGCGCACCGCGTCTGGCTGACCGTGCTGCACGAGCGCCGGCACGTCACGGTGACCGTCCGCGACAACGGGGTGGGCTTCGCGCCCGACCTCGACACCGGCGGGCTGGGCCTGCGGGTGTCCGTCGGGGCCAGGGTCGAGCGGCTGGCCGGGCAGGTCCGGATCCGCAGCAGCCCCGGTCACGGCACCGAGGTGGAGCTGCGCGTGCCGACCCGTCCGGCCCTGACCAGGGAGGTGTGACCGTGGCGCCGGTTCGGGTCCTCGTCGTGGACGACCACCCCGTCACCCGGGACGGCGTCCGCGCCGGCCTCGATCGCGACGGCCGGGCCGAGGTCGTGGGCGAGGCCGCCGACGCGGCGACGGCGTGCCTGCTGGCCGACCGGCTGCGGCCGGACGTGGCCCTGGTGGACCTGCGGCTCGACAGCCGGGTCGGGCGCCCCGCCGGGCACGGCCTCGACGTGATCCGGCACCTGCGCCGGCAGTGGCCCGACGTGCGGATCCTCGTGCTGTCCCAAGCGGATCCGCACGACGTGCTGCCCGCGATCCGGGCCGGCGCGCACGGCTGGATCACCAAGGCCGCCACCGCCGCCGAACTCGGTGACGCGGTCGCGGCCGTGCTCGGCGCACCCGTGATCCCCGCCGAACTCGCCGCCCACCTGGTCGGCGAGCTGCACCGCGGGACCCCGCACCTCACCAACCGGGAGCAGGACGTGCTGCGGTGCCTGGCGAAGGGCTACGACAACCGCGAGATCGCCGAAGAGCTCGCCGTCGCCCTGCGCACCGTCAACCGCCACCTGGAGAACATCCGCGGCAAGCTCGGCCGCCACCGCCGGTCCGAGCTGATCCGCATCGCCCGCGGCCTGCACGGCGAGCACTAGCTCTGCTCTGTCCTGTGAGGTGACGCTGCCGGCGGGGTCAGCCCTCCCGGCACCGCGGCAGCGCAGCCGCCCGGTCGTGGGCGGACACCGTGGCGCTCAAGGCGGTCAGGGCCTCGGCCAGCTGCCACGGCGAGCACCAGCGACGGGCCAGCGTCACGGCCTGGCGGTGGTGGACCTCCGCGTCACGGTGGCGGCCGGCGGCCGATTCGGCGTTGCCCAGGGCGATGAGGGCACCGACCTCGGTCTCGCGGTTGTCCTCACGGCGGGCGACGGCCAGCGCCTCGGTGGCGTGGGACAGGGCGTGGTCGAGGTCGCCGGAGTCGGTGGCGATCAGGCTCAGCCCGGTCAACGCCGACGCCTCGCCGTAGCGGTTGCCCAGGTGACGGTGCAGCGCGCACGCCGCCATCAGGTGCTCACGCGCCCCCGACAGGTCGCCGCACGACCGCAGCACGTACCCCAGGTTCACCCGCGCCACGGCCTCACCCCACTGCGAGCCGTCCTCGACGCTGATGGCCAGCGCGCGGTCCAGGTGCGCCAGCGCCCGGTCCAGCCGACCGGACTGGCGTTCGGCGAAACCCAGGTTGTTCAACGCCATCATCCGGTCGGTCCGCGTCCCGGCGTCCAACGACCGGGTGAACAGATCACTCGCCTCGGTGAACCGGCCCGCCGCCAGCAGCGCGATGCCCAGGCTGTTCGCGGTCGCCGCCTCGCCCTCCGGCCAGTCGGCCTCGCGGTGCGCCAGCAACGCCGCCTCCAGGTGCCGGATCGCCTCGTCGCGCCGCCCGAGGTGCACGCACGCCGCGCCGATCCCCTGCCGCATCAACGCCTCCACGCGCGGCACGCCGCGGGCCGCCGCCAGCACCGGGAACGCGACGTCCAGCCACTCCGCCCGCAGCCCCCGGTGCAGGAACACCGACCGGATCGCGTCCGCCAGGTACCACGCCGTCGGGTGCGGACCGCGCACGGCGGCGTGCCGCAGCACGGCCGTCAGGTTGTCGTGCTCCGCCTCCAACCACGCCACGGCCTCGGCGGACGACGCGAAGTCCACCTCGAACTCCGGGTCGGCCTCACGCGGCAGCCGCAGCGGGTGGCGGCTGAAGTGCCGGTCCACCGCGTCCACCGCCGCCACGCAGAACCCCACCAGCCGGTCCCACGCCCCCTCCTCCCCGCCCAACGTGCGCGCGTAGTCGCGCACCAGGTCGTGGAACCGGAACCGGCCCGGCCCGTGCCGCTCCACCAGGTGCGCGGCGGCCAACCCGTGCAGCAGCCGAGCGGCCTCGGCCGGCGGCACGTCCAGCAACGCCGCGGCCTCGCGTGGCGTGAAGTCGGCGCCCGGCACGAGGCCGAGCAGCCGGAACAGCCGCTGGGAGCCGGGCGTCAACGCCGCGTACGACACGCCGAACGCCCGGGTCAGCAGGCTCTCGTCGGCGCCGTCCACGGTCAGCCCGGTCAACGGGTCGGCCCGCAGCTCGGCCACCAGGTCGTCGACCCGGACCTGCGGCCCCAGGTTCGCCGCGGCGATGCGCAACGCGAGCGGCAGGTGGCCGCACAGGCGCGCCAGCTCGTCGAGCGAGTCGGAGGACTCGACGCCCAGGACCCCGGTCAGCAGGGCTCGGGAGTCCGCGGCGGGCAGCACGGACAGCGGCAGCGACCGCGCGCCGGTCCGCGCGACCAGGTCGCCCAGCCGGTGCCGACTGGTCACCAGCACCATCCCGGACGGCGGCAGCAGCGGCGCGACCTGGTCCCCGTCGCGCGCGTTGTCCAGCAGCACCAGCACGTCCCGGTCCGCCAGCGCGGTCCGGTACAGCGCGGCCAGCTCGTCCACCCCGGACGGCAGCCGCTGCCGCCCCAGCGCGCGCAGCAGCTGCGCCAGGGCCGCGGCGGGCGGCACGGGCTCGTGGTCGGCGTCGAACCCCCGCAGGTCCACGTACAGCTGCCCGTCCGGGAACCGGTCCCGGGCCCGCCGCGCCCAGCGCACCGCCAACGCCGTCTTCCCGACCCCCGCCGCGCCGGTGATCACCCAGATCCCGGCGTCGTCCAACCGCGCCAGCTCCGCGTGCCGCCCGGCGAACCCGCGCACGTCGTGCGGCAGCTGGGCGGGACGCGCCACCGGCGCGGGCGCCGACTCCTCGCCCTGCAACACCTGGACGTGCAGCTCCTGCAGTGCGCGCCCCGGTTCGATGCCCAGCTCGGCGGTGAACCGCCGCCGGGTCTCCGCGTACGCCGCCAGCGCCTCGGACGTGCGGCCCGACCGGTGCAGGGCGAGCATCAACGCGGCTTGGAGCCGTTCCCGGAACGGGTGCTCGTCGCCCGCCCGGCGCAGCTCGCCGATCACGGCCGCGTGCCGACCGGCGCGCAGCTCGGCGTCGAACAGGTCCTCCACGGCGGCCAGCCGCCGTTCGTCGAGCGAGCGGCCCTCCCGGTCCTGCAACGCCTCGGTCACCCCGCCGAGCACGGGGCCCTCCCACAGCGCCAGCGCGTCCCGCAGCCGGGCGACCCCCGCGTCCACCCGCCCCTCGGCCAGGTCGACGCGGGCCGCCGTGACGGCGTCGCAGAACACCTGGACGTCCAGCTGCCCCGGCGCCACCTCGATCAGGTAGCCGGGCGAGCGGCGCACGATCGCGGACCGGCCGAGGAGCTTGCGCAGCTCCCAGATCCGCACCTGGAGCTGGCCGCGCGCGCTGGTGGGCGGTTCGCCGTCCCAGACGAGCCCGATCAGCCGCTCCTCGGAGACCACGCGGTTGGCGTTGAGCAGCAGGGCGGCGAGCACCGCGCGCTGCTTGGGCCCGCCGAGCCGCACCGGTTCGCCGTCGAGGTGCGCCGCCACCGGGCCCAACAACCGGTAGCGCACTCCGCCCTCGCCCACGGCGCCAATACTGCCACCGAATCCGGGGAATTCAGGAGTGAAAGGTCTCGTAAATCACCCCGGACTTCTGTTCCCCATTACGACGACCGGTATTCAGCTTTACGTCACCCTTTGTTCACCAGAATGCGGGTGGACGCCGTGCCGAGGCCCGTCGGACCGCGCAGGGCCTGCGGCGGGAACGCGACTTCCCGGCCGCCGAAGCGCTTGGCCAGGTCGGCGTCGTGGTAGCGGACGACCTCCCGGTGCCAGTGGAGGATGCCGGACATCCAGTCCTTCAGCTCGTCCACGTACCGGTTCACCGCCTCGCGCACTTCGGGTTCGAGGCGCAATTCCTCGAACAACGCGGGCAGCTCGACCCGCACCGAGTGCCGGAACTGCGCCAACCGCGCGTTCGCCAGGTCGGTCGCGATTCCCCGCGCCCGATCCGGGTCCACGTCGAGGAAATTGCGCACGACGAGCACCAGGTTGTGCAGCTCGCCCTCGAACTGGATCTCCTTGCGGTAGGAGAAGAGGTCGTTGACGATGGCGGCGTAGTCCATCGCCGAGTTCTCGATGTTGCGGAGGGTGCGGGTCCGGTAGACCTCGTCGGGCACCAGCCCGCCGTGGCCGAGCCTGGCCATGCTCGTGGTCAGCTCCGAGCCGAACGTGTGCCGGCGCATCTCGACGTAGTCGACCGGGTCGGGCACGCGGTGCTCGTGCTGGTTCTCCAGCTCCCACAGCCAGCTGTCCAGCATCAGCTCCACCTCGTGGCGCAGCCGCCGCCGGTTGTCGTGCGGCATCGGGGCGGTGGTGCGCTGCCAGACGTCGGCGAGGCCGCGTTCCAGCGGGGTCACGGGGGACGGCGACGCGCCCTCCAGCGGCATCATCTGCTTGAGCCGGTCGGTGGTGGCCTTCGCGGTGGCCAGGTCGGGCGTGCGGCCGAACGCGACCGGGTAGTAGTCGTCGCCGTAGGTGCCCCAGGTCAGCCACAGCGCGGAGATCTCCAGCTCCTCCCGGGTGGCGTCCGGGTCGATGCCCGCCGAGCACAGCGCGAGGTCCATGTCGCGCAGCCTGCCCTCGGTCCACACGCGCGGCACGTCGTCGAAGAAGCCCATCTCCCCCGCCCACGCGACGCTCTTCTCCCGCGCGTCGTGCCAGTGCGGGCTCACCGCCACCGCGAACGGCATGTCCAGCGCCGGCTCGGGCATCGGCGGCACCTCTTCGAACGGCACGTGGCTGAAGGCGCGCAGGCGTTGCGGCGCGGTGGCGACGAGCGAGCGGAGGGCGCTCGTGCCCAGTCCGGTCGGGCCGCCGAGCACCGGGTTCGCGGTGACCGCGCCCTCGTTCATGTAGCGACTGGAGCGGGCGTGCCACTCGTGCCCGCCCGCCTGCCAGTCCTGCAGGCCCTTCACGTACGCCAGCACGGCGAGGCGGCCGGCCGGGTCGACGGCGTGCTCGTCGAGCAGGCGCGGCACCTCGGTGACGGCGGTGTGCTCGAACTGGTGCAGGCGGGAGGTGAGCAGGTCGTTGACCGCCTCGGCGGCCTCCTGGGTCGGGATGTCCAGGAACTTCTCCAGCACCAGGACGCCGTTGCTCAGCTCGCCCTCGTCCAGCACCTCCCGCTCGTAGGAGAACAGGTCGTTGCGCAGGTGCACGGCGTCGGCGAACGTGTCGCGCAGGACGCCGATCGGGCGGGTCAGGGCGATCCGGGCGGGCACCTCCAGGCCGGTGACGTGCTCGACCAGGTTCGCCGACCACGGCGCGCCGCCCACCTTGCGGCGCATCTCGACGTACTCGATCGGGTTGGCGAGCCTGCCCTCGGAGATGTTCAGCAGCTCCCACATGGACTCGTCGAGCAGGTGCTCGGTGTTGGCCGCGAACCGGCGGCGCCAGTCCGGCGAGTGGCTGCCGACGGTGCGCGCCCACAGGTCGGCGAGGCCCTTCTCGACCGGGTTCGTCGGCGCCTCGGTGATCGCGCCCTCGACCGGCATGAACAGCGGCAGCCGGTCGAGGTAGGCCTTCGCGCCCGCCACGTCCGGGTTGCGCTTGTAGAGCTCGACGAAGTGGTCGTCGAAGTAGAAGACCCACACGTACCAGTCGGTGACGAGGTCGAGGTCCTCCGGCGAGGCGTCCGGGTGGGTGTAGGCGCAGAGCAGCGCGTAGTCGTGGGAGTCGAGGTCCTCGTCGGTCCAGACGACCGTGCCGTGCTGCGGCACGTCGATCATGTCCATCTCGTGCGCCCACGACTTCGTGTGCGCCCGCGCGCGCTCCAGGTTCGGATTGAGCCGTGCCGGGTAGGGCAGGTAGAAATCCGGCAGCTGGAACGGCTGCGCCATCGGCTCGCACCTCTCGTCGGGGCCTACCGGGTGTAGGCAACCAGTGCCCTCCCGTGACCGCCAAGACCCCGCGGTGGTGATCCACACGTTCGGGCACGGGGTCCGCCCGACCGGCTCAACCCGGCGCCGCTCCGAGTGGTCGCGCCCGGTCACCGCCGATCGGGTGGCCGGATCCCCGCAGTGGGATCACGTCGACGAGCGGTGAAACCGGCACGCAGGCCGCACACTGGACGACGTGCCCCGCTTGGAGCCGTTCGACGTGGACTTCTTCGACTCGGCACCGCAGCGCCGCAGCTACGTGCTGGACCTGCCGGTGTCACCCGAACGTGTGTGGCGCGGCCTGGCCGCCTCGAACCCGCTGTGGTGGTGCCGGCTGCTGTCCTCGGTGGAGTACACCTCCCCTCGCCCGTTCGGGGTCGGCACGACGCGCACGACGGCCGTGCTCGGCGTGCTGCGGCTGCGCGAGGTGTTCATCCGCTGGGAGGAGGGCCGGCGGCAGTCGTTCCTGGTCGACCGGGCCAACCTGCCGGTGTTCCGGCGGTTCGGCGAGGACTACCTGGTGGAGCGGTCGGCCGAGGGGGCGAGGCTCACCTGGACGTTCGCCTACGAGCCGGGGCTCAAGGTGGGCGGCCGGCTGAACGCGCTGGTGTTCGACTCGCTGGTGGCGGACACGCGGCGCCACTTCAACGGCTGATCTTGATCGCGCTGCGTTACCGAATAGGCCGGGAAGTGCAGTAGATCACGGCCAGATGGGTGATCCTGCACATTAGGTTAGGCTCCCCTCATGTCTAAGGGAGACGCGCTGCTCGCCGGTGAGGAACTGGTCCTGGCGCACCACGACCGCGCGGTGGTGCACGGTGTCTCGCTCGGACTCCGCGCCGGCGCCGTGACGGCGCTCGTCGGGCCGAACGGGTCCGGCAAGTCGACCGTCCTGCGCTCGCTGGCGCGGCTGCACCGGCCGCGCGAGGGGAACGTCCGGATGGGCGAGCGGTCGGTGTGGGGCCACTCCCCCCTGTCCGGCAAGGAGTTCGCCCGCAACGTCACCCTGCTCACCCAGCAGCGGCCGACGCCCTCGGGCGTGTCGGTGCGCGACGTCGTCTCCTACGGCCGGTACCCGTACCGGACCGGGTGGCGCGGCGTGGACCTGGAGGGCAGCGCCGCCATCGAGCGCGCCATGGACCTGACCGGTGTGACCGCGATGGCCGACCGCGGCGTGGACGAGCTGTCCGGCGGCGAGCTGCAGCGCGTGTGGCTGGCGTCGTGCCTGGCGCAGCAGACCTCCGTGCTCCTGCTCGACGAGCCGACCAACCACCTCGACCTGCGCTACCAGGTCGAGGTGCTCGACGTCGTGCGCGACCTGGCGAACGACCACGACGTGGCGGTCGGCGTCGTGCTGCACGACCTCGACCACGCGGCGATCATCGCCGACGAGGTCGTGCTGCTGAGCGAGGGCAAGGTCGTCGCGGCCGGCGGGGTCCGCGACGTCCTCACGGGCGCGCACCTGACCCACGCCTACGGCGTCACGGTGCACGTCGCCGACGACCCGGTGACCGGCGCGATCCACTGCCGCCCCCTCGGCAGGCACACCCCGCGACCGGTCTGACCCCCTTCCCTTCACCCTGAGAGGTCCCAGCCATGCGCTTGCTCGCCCCTGCCCTCGTGACGGCAGCTGTGCTGCTGTCCGCCTGCGGCACGACCGAGACGCCCACGTCCACGCCGACCGAGTCCGCCGGCGGGCCGGTCACCGTGACCGACGCCCGCGGCAAGGAGGTCAAGCTCGACGCCCCGGCCAAGAAGGTCGTCACGCTGGAGTGGGCCGAGACCGAAACCATCGCCTCACTGGGTGTCATGCCGGTGGGTGTCGCGGACGCGGCCGGTTACAAGACGTGGGACGCGACGGTGCCGCTCGCCGCCGACGTTAAGGACGTCGGCAAGCGCAACGAGCCCAGCGTCGACTCGATCGTCGCGCTCGACCCCGACCTGGTGATCATGGCCAAGGGCCGGGACGAGACGCTGGCCGACCAGCTGGAGAAGTACGTCCCCGTGGTCGTCACCCAGGCCAGCGACGCCGCCCGCAACCTGGACCGGCTGCGCGAGGACACCAAGCTGATCGCGCAGGCGGTCGGCAAGTCCGCCGAGGGCGACAAGCTGCTGTCCGAACTGGACACCGCGCTGGCCGACGGCAAGAAGGCCGTCGAGGCCAAGGGCGCGACCGGCACGCCGTTCCTCATGGCCGACGGCTGGCTCGAGGGCAGCACGGTCAACATCCGCCCGTTCGGCAAGGGCTCGCTGGTCTCCGACGCCGCCGAGGCGGTCGGCCTGAAGAACGCGTGGACCGGCGAGGTCGACCCGCAGTGGGGCCTCGGCGCCACCGACGTCGAGGGCCTGACCGCGCTCACCGACCCGAAGACCATGCTGTTCTACAGCGCTTCCGAGGACGACGTGTTCACCACCGGCCTCGCCGCGAACCCGGTGTGGCAGCGGCTGCCGTTCGTGGTGAGCAAGAAGGTCGTCAAGCTGGAGCCGGGCACGTGGACGTTCGGCGGGCCGAAGTCGGTCATCCACGTCGCCGAGCAGTTCGTGAAGGCTGCCACCGCCTGATGATGCGCACCGCCGTCGTGACGGCGGGGATCGTGGCGCTCATCGCCGTGCTCTCCGCCGTCCACCTCACCCAGGGCACCGCGTCGACCGGTGTGCTCGACGTGCTCAACGCCCTGGTGGGCAACGGGGACGCGCAGACCCTCGCCGTGCTGGAGGGTTCGCGCGTGCCGCGCCTGCTGGCCGCGTTGCTGCTCGGCGTCGCGCTCGGCGTGGCCGGCGCGGGCATGCAGTCGGTGGCGCGC
Source organism: Actinosynnema sp. NPDC002837 (assembly GCF_040295345.1). Lineage (NCBI taxonomy): Bacteria > Bacillati > Actinomycetota > Actinomycetes > Pseudonocardiales > Pseudonocardiaceae > Actinosynnema > Actinosynnema sp. NPDC002837. Next base: position 7,081 of record NZ_JBEOVG010000018.1, on the reverse strand, counting down.
AACCCGTTGGCCTCGCCGGACACGCTCGCCGTGAACGCGGGCTCGCACCTGGCCGTGGTCGCGATCGCGGCGTTCGGGCTGAGCCTGCCCACGCTGCCCGCGGGCGCGGCGGCGTTCGTCGGCGGGCTCGCGGCGGCGGTCGTCGTGCTCGCGCTGTCCGGCGGCGGTTCGACCAGCCCGCGGCTGGTGCTCGTCGGCTCGGCGGTCATGTTGACGCTCCAGTCGGCGACGGTCCTGCTCCTGCTGATGTACGAGCAGGAGACGACCGGGCTGTTCGCCTGGGGCTCCGGTTCGCTGACCGTGAGCGACCTGGACGCGACCGCGCAGATGACGCCGGTCGTGGTGGTCGCGGTGGCGGCGTTGCTGGTGATGGGCCGGTCGCTCGACATCCTGGCCCTGGGTGACGACAACGCGACCGTGCTGGGGTTGAAGGTGCGGCGGACGCGCGTGGGCGCGGTGCTGCTGACCGTGGCGCTGACGGCGGCGGCGGTGACGGTCGCCGGGCCGATCGGGTTCGTCGGGCTGAGCGCGCCGGTGATCACCCGGCTGCTGACGCCGTTCGTGCCCGGGTTGGGCAAGCACCGGATGCTGCTGCCGTTCTCCGGGCTCGTCGGCGTGGTGATCGTGCTCGGCGCGGACGTGCTGCTGCGGGCGGTCATGGGCTCGGCGGCGGCCGTCCGGGTGCCGACCGGCGTGATGACCACGGTCCTGGGCGCGGTGGTGCTGATCTGGTTGGCGCGGCGGGGGCGGTCGAGCGGGACGCCTCGCCAGGCGCCGGCCGGCCGGGTCGGCGTGGCGGGGTCGTCGCGGCGGCTCGTGGTGACGTCGGTGGTGCTGGGCGTGCTGCTGGTCGCGGCGCCGACGGCGGGCCTGATGCTCGGGGACCGGTTGGTGCTGCTGGGCGACCTGGCGAACTGGTTCGCCGGGCGGACGGGCACGGCGCTGACGTTCGTGGTCGACCAGCGGCTGCCGCGCGTGCTGGCGGCGCTGGTGGCGGGCGCGGCGCTGGCGGTGGCCGGGTGCGGCATCCAGTCGGTGAGCCGCAACCCGTTGGCGGAACCCGGTCTGCTCGGCATCACGGCGGGCGCCGGGCTGGCCGCGATCGCGTTGATCACGGCGGTGCCGCTGGCCGGCGCGTGGCACATCGCGGGTGCGGCGGGCGTGGGCGCGATGGTGGCGTTCGCGCTGGTCTACGGGCTGGCGTGGCGGTCGGGGCTGGACTCGGACCGGCTGGTCGTCATCGGCATCGCGATGTGGTCGGCCGGGATGGCGTTGATCACGCTGCTGATCGTGACGTCGGACCCGTGGAACACCGCGAAGGCGCTGACGTGGATGTCCGGCTCGACGTACGGGCGGACGTTGGAGCAGGTGGTGCCCACGGCGCTGGCGCTGGTGCTGCTGACCCCGTTGCTGTGGGCGCGGCACCGCGAGCTCGACCTGCACAGCCTGGACGAGGACACGCCGCGCGTGCTGGGCATGCGGGTGGAGCGGTCGCGGCTGGTGATCCTGCTGGCGGCGGGCGTGCTGGCGGCGACGGCCGTGTCGGCGATCGGTGTGGTGGCGTTCGTGGGGTTGGTCGCGCCGCACCTGGCCCGGTCGTTGGTGGGCGGTCGGCACGCGCGCGTGCTGCCGGTCGCGGCGGGGGTGGGCGCGGTGCTCGTGAGCGCGGCGGACACCGTGGGTCGGACCGTCATCGCGCCCGCGCAGGTGCCGGCCGGGCTGGTGATCGCGTTGATCGGCACGCCGTACTTCGTGCTGGTGATGTGGCGGACGCGCGAGATGCGCACCTGACCCCTGGTCGGCGCGGTCCGCGCCGACCAGGTCAGCCCAGCAGTGTCCGCAGCAGGTGAGTGGTCTGCTCGTCCAGGTCGACGGCCGCCCGTGCCAGCAACGCCCGCAGGCCGGGCGCCTCCGCCGCGCCCACCTCCAACGGCGCGACGGTCCGCCGACGCCACGGCACCGACACCAGGGAGTGCGCGATCCGCACGACGTCCGCCCGACCGCGCCGCGCCAACCGGACGTGCGAGTCGCCCACCGCCGTCAACGCCGCGCGCAACTCGGCGACCCGGCCGAGCCGCCGCGCCAGCCGGTAGCCGGCGGTCCGCACCGCGGGCCGCTCGTCGCCCAGCAACTCCCACGGCAACGCCGCCGGCACCGAGCGCAACGCCACCGTCGCCTCCCGCACCACGAGCGACGACGGGTCGCGCAGCAACGGCAGCACCAGGTCGTCGGTCACCTGCTCCAGCACCCGCAACGCCCGCACGGCACGGGCCCGGATCCGGCCCGTCGGGTGGGCCAGCAACTCCACCAGGTGCTGCCCGTCGCCGCCCACCTCGGCGAACCCGTCGATCGCGCCCGCGGTCACCCGTGACCGGTAGTGGGCGGGCACGTCCACGCCCACCCGTGACGCCGCCGCCCGTGCCAGCGCGCGCACCAGCGACGACTTGTCGTCCAGGTACGCCACCACCTCCGCGTCACGGCCCAACCGCACCAAGCCGGTCAACGCCTCCACCCGCACCTCCGCGTGCGGTGACGCGGCCAACCGCCGCAACACCTCCACCCGCGCGGACCAGACGCAGTCCCGCGCCGCCGCTTGGGCCGCCGAGGACCGCAGCCGCACGTCCGGAGCCGTCAACGCGACCGACACCTTCCGGTCCAGCCGCCACGTCCCGGCCTCGAACGCGAACGCGCGCACCTCCCGGTCCGGCGACTGCAACAAGGACTCCAGCGGCGCACGGGGATCCGCCGCGACGGCCCGGAGCTGGTGGTGCACGAACGTCCCCCGCAGCCACGACCCGATCCACAACCCGACACCCACGGCGGCGGGCAGCACCCGTGCGGGGTCGCGGTGCAGCAGCACGGCCAGCCCTCCGCGCGCCCGGTCGCGGACCTCCGGCACCCAGTCGCCGGTCCGCAGCGCCAGGAACGGCACCAGCTCCGGCAACCCCCGCGCGACGATCTGCTCGACCGCGCGCTCCCGCAGCCGCCCGTCGCCGTGCGTGCTGGCCAACGCGATGCCCAACGGCGACGCGACCCGCTGGGCACGGCCGGCCTTCGTCAGCTGCGGCGGCACGTAGTCCTCGGCCACGTGCCAGCGCACCTGTCGGGCGTAGGAGTCCAGCGCGATCACCGCGCGCGGCCGACGGGCCAGCGTCGCCAACGCCGCGAGGCCCGCCGCCTCGTCACCCGTCGCGTCGATCTCGGCGAGCAGCCTGAGCACGGGGTCCGGCTCGGTCCACCGCACGTCGTAGGAGTCCAGGAGCCGTTCCAGTTCGTCCACCAGGGCATGGTGGCGCACCACCCGTGCCCGGGGCCTCCCTATTACCGAACGGCATCGGCACAGGTCTTGGACAGCGCACCGGCCCGCTGCGCACGATCGGGACCATGGACGACGGGGAGAAGGTGCACCGGCGCACGCTGTTGGCGGGCGCCGGGGTCGCGGGTCTGATGGCCGCCGGCGCAGGTGCGGGTGTGGCGGGCGCGGCGCAGGGGCAGCCGGGCGAGAGTGCGGCGGGGCAGTCCGGTGGAGAGCTGCGCGGGCAGGTCGCCCTGGTCACCGGTGCGGCCCGCGGCATCGGCCGGGCGACGTGCGTGGCGCCGGCGCGGGCGGGCGCGGACGTGGTGGCGCCCGACATCGCCTCGCCGCGCACCCGGTACGTCTCCGGCACCGTGCTCGACGTGACGGCGGGCGCGAGCACCCGTTGGAACAGCTGATCAACCACCAGGAGTTGAGATGACGGAACACCTGTCCCGGGCCGACGTGCTGCGCGGCCTGGGCGCGACCGCGGTCGGCGTGGCGGCGGGCTCGCTACTCGGCACGGGCGCCGCGACGGCCTCGACCTCCGCCGAGCACCCGAACGTGCGGCTGATCAAGGACTACTACGCGGCCTACGGCTCCGGTGACGTGAACTCCCTGCGCCGGTTCTTCGCCGACGACATCCGGTGGACGATCCCGGGCCACCACCCGTTGTCGGGCACCAAGGTCGGCGCCGAGGAGGTGCTGGCGTTCTTCGGCGAGCTCGCCAAGGCGGGCTTCCGCGCGGAGCCGATCTTCCTCGCCGCGGACGGCGAGTGGGTCGTCGACCTGCACCGCGGCTGGAGCACCACGCCGGAGGGCCTGGACATCACGTGGGCACTCGCGTTCCGGATCCGCGGGCGGAAGATCGTGGAGGCGGTCAACTTCGCCGCCGACCAGCACGCGGCCGACCGGTTCTTCTGGCAGACCTACCCCTTGGCCCCCATCCCGAACCGGCTGGCCAAGCGCTGACGGCACGCCGGCCGCTGCCGGCTGCCGGCTGCTGACGATCGCTGGTCAGCCGCTGGCTGACAGGCGCTGGTCGCGCGGGCTCAGCCCGGTCCGCGCGACCACGTCGCCGGGTCGGCCGCGGTCTGCGCGCCGGTGGCCAGGTCCTTCACCTCGTGCGGCCGGCCGTCCTCGAACGGCGGGAACCACACGAACGGGATGCCCTTGCGGGAGGCGTAGCGGACCTGCTTGGCCACCTTGTCCTCCTGGTGGTACAGCTCCACGTTGAAGCCGTTGGCGCGCAACGCCTTCGCCGTCTCGGTGGCGGCCCGGCGGCGGTTCGGCGGCAGGACGACGAGGACGTCGGCTGGCGTGCTCGGGCCCGTCTCGAGCAGGCCGGCGGACAGCACCTTGGCGAAGATGCGGGAGAACCCGATCGACATGCCGATGCCGGGCAACCTGCGCCGGATGAACGACCCGGCCAGGTTCTCGTACCGACCGCCGGAGCAGATCGAGCCGTACTCCGGCCAGTCCACGAACTTCCCCTCGTAGACGGTGCCGGTGTAGTAGTCCAGGCCGCGGGCGATGGAGAAGTCGGCCACCACCTCGGGCAGGTCGGACAGCTCGCGCAGGACGAAGTCCAGCTCTTCGAGCCCTTCGTCCAGCAGCGCCGACCGCACGCCCAACGCGCGCACGTCGTCGACACCACCGCCGCGGAGTCCCGCGAGGTCGAGGACGGACTTGGTCTGGGCCGGGTCGAGTCGGTCGGCCAGCAGGGACGCCACGCCGTCGGGACCGATCTTGTCGATCTTGTCCACGGCCCTGATCACGTCGAGCGGCTCCTCGATGCCCAGGCCTTCGTAGAAGCCCTGCAACACCTTGCGGTTGTTGACGTTGATGGTCCACGGCGGCAGGCCGAGCGAGGTCAGCACCTCGTGCACGATGCGCGGCAGCTCGGCGTCGAAGTGGATCGGCACCTCGTCGACGTTGATCACGTCGACGTCGCACTGGGTGAACTCGCGGAACCGCCCGTCCTGCGGCCGTTCGCCGCGCCAGGCGCGCTGGATCTGGTAGCGCTTGAAGGGGAAGACGAGCTCGTTGAAGTGCTGCGCCGTGTACCGGGCGAACGGCACGGTGAGGTCGAAGCGCAGGCCGAGTTGCCCGTCGTCCGAGCCCTGGACCCGGCCGAGCGTGTAGACCTCTTTGGACGTCTCGCCCTTGGCCATGAGCACTTCGAGGCGTTCCGCGGCGGGCGTCTCGACGGAGCAGAAGCCGTAGCGCTCGAAGGCGGCGCGAATCCCGTCCAGCCAGCGCAGCTCGACCAGGCGCACGTGCGGCAGCCACTCCGGGAAGCCGCTGACGGGCGCCGGTCGCACTACGGGCTGGTCGCTCATGCCGGGAAGTCCACCGGAATCCGGGCGGACGCGCCAACCGCTTTTCCGATCGGGTGTACGCGCCCGGAGCCCGGCTCGGCACGGGGCCCTCCCGCGGCGGTTGACCGCATTAGGTTTGTAATGCAAACTCGATTGCATCAGCGAGGAGTTGGGGGACGTGCGGTGGCCGGTGACCCGAAGGACCTGCTCGACGAGTTGACGGCGTTGCGGCGGCGCGCCCGCCGTGACCGGCACGGGTACTGGTTCCCGTTCCTGCTGTTCGGGGCGATCGTCGCGGCGGCGATCCCGCTGTACCTGCCCGAGCGGTGCGTGTCCGCCTGTTCCTGGTCGATGAACGAGCTGCCGGCGTTGTGGCACTGGCTGCACCCGACCGGGCAGGCGACCGGGCTCGCGTTCGGCAACCACCCGTCGCTGGGTAAGGACTTCTACTGGATGGGCGCGCTGACCGCCGGGTTCCTGGCGACGGTCTGGTGGTACCGGTGGCGGGCCGGGAAGGTCGGGGTGGAGACCTCGACGCGCCTCTACGCCCAGGTGACCTTGTTCGTGCTGGTCCTCCCGCTGCTGGGCGTGCCGCTCGTCACCCGGCTGATCTTCTCCTCATGGGGTTGGCCGGTCGCGCTCACGGTCCTGGTCGTCGGGGTCGTGGTGGCGACGCTGCTCGCGAAGCGGAAGCTGCGGACCGCGATCGTGATCCTGTCGCTGGTCCTGGTCGCCCACCTGGTGATGGTCTTCCCGTACGGCCCGTTGCTCGTGGTGGCGGTGGGGGTGCTCGGGCTGGCGTGGGTGGAGCGCAGTGCGCTGTGCACGTCGTTCGCCGTGCTGTTCGCGGTCTGGGCGCTGTTCGTGAACGGGTGGGTGACGTGGGTCTACGGCACGCTGCTGTGGCCGGTCGCGGTGCTGGACTTCGGTGACCTGCTGTCGTCGGCCCTGGTCCTCGTGCTCGGCGGGGTCGGCGGCCTCGTCGCCCGTCGGGCGCGGGGCAGGATCGCGGCATGACCGAACACCCCACGTCGGGCCTGGACGACACCGTCCACCAACGGCACCGGTTGGGCGTCCTGACGATCGCGGCCGAGGTCAAGAGGGTCGAGTTCGGCTACCTCAGGTCCGTCCTGGACCTCACCGCGGGCAACCTGTCCCGGCACGTCACGGTGCTCGAAGAGGCCGGTCTGCTGGCGGTCGAGAAGGGCTACGACGGCAAGCGCCCGAAGACGTGGGTGAGCGTCACCGCCGCGGGCCGCGAGGCGCTCGCCGCGGAGATGGCGGTGCTGCGGGCCCTGCTGGAGCGGCACGACCAGGCGTGACGGCGCGGGATCGTCCGGGAAGGGGCGGCAGGGTGTGGCCCGGGCGGGGTTGCCGGAGGGTGTGGAGGCGGTTCGGGGTGGGCGGGCCCGCGATGTCGCGGACCTGGGGGGTGGGCGATCACCCGGCGGCGTTGCGCCGGGTG
>NZ_JBEOVG010000017.1:0-120512 GCF_040295345.1 Actinosynnema sp. NPDC002837 | reverse complement strand
CGGCAGGCCTGGCGGGACGCTCTTCCCCGCCGGGCCTGCCGGCTTTGGCCTGCCTGGAGTGCCCGTAAGGGCCCCATGTCAAATCGAGCCGGACCCGACCGCCCGCCACCACCAAACCCGGACTTGCACCTGACCACCGACCCCAACCCGAGCGTGATCAACCGCGGTCGACCGGCAACTCCTCGACACCCCACGCCATATCCGGCTCGGCCGCCACGTCCACGACCAGCTCCCCGCCCCGCGTCACGAAGTCCTCCGACAGCCAAGACCTCCCATGCACCCGCCCGTCCAACGTCGCACCACGCACGTACACGTTCGACGGCGACGCCTCAGGCGCGCTGATGGTGAGCGTCGGCCCACCGTTCCGGTTGATCTTCGCCTTCACGAACATCGGGCTGGACAACAGCAACTCCGCCCGGCTCGGCGTCTGCGGGTACACGCCGAGCGCCGCGAACACGTACCAGGCCGACATGGTGCCGAGGTCGTCGTTCCCCGGCAGCCCGTTCGGACCCGTCCGGTACACCAGGGACGCCATGGCGCGCACCGTCTCCTGCGTCTTCCACGGCTGCCCCAACCCGTTGTAGAGCCACGGGGTGTGGATGCCGGGCTCGTTGGTCGGGTCGTAGCGCAGGCCGTCGCCGCCGGTCGCCCACGAGCCGTCCGGCTTGTGGAAGAACGCGTCCAACCGCTGGACCGCCCGCTCACGCCCGCCCATCGCCGCCGCGAGCCCGGACACGTCGTGCTGCACCATCCACGTGTAGGTCGAGCTCGTCCCCTGCGCGAACCCGAGGTCCGACGACGGGCTGAACGGCGACACCCACGTGCCGTCCGACCGCCGTGCCTGCTGGTAGCCGACGCCACCGGCCGAGGGGTTGAACGTGTTGCGCCACCAGCCCGCGCGCGGCAGCAACGCGGCCCGCACGTCGTCACGCCCGAGCCGCCCCGCCCAGTCGGCCAGAGCGAAGTCGGCCGTGGCGTCCTCCAACGTCTCCGCCGCGCCGCCCCAGCAGTGGCACGTGTCCTGCGGCGCGTAGCCCAGGCGCAGGTACTCGGCCAGGTTGGGCCGCTGCCCCTCGCACTGGCCGGGGCACCCCTTGTCGGACAGGCCGTCGGGGTGCGGCACGGTGGCCTGGCGCACCAGCGACTCGAACGCGGACCGCACGTCGAAGTCCCGCGCGCCCATCGCGTGCATGCCGGCCAACGCGGGCGCGGACGGGTCGCCGGTCATCACGTGCGTGGGCCCGTTGACGTGCACCCAGCGGTCCCACACGCCGCCGTTCTGGCGGGCCAGGTTGAGCAGCGACTGGGCGTAGTCGGAGGCGACCCCCGGTTCGAGCAGGGCCAGGAGCTGGGTGTGGGCGCGGTACTGGTCCCAGCCGGAGAAGTTGCCGTACTGGGCTCGTTGGCCGCGTTCCAGGCGGTGGACCCGCCGGTCGCTGCCGAGGTACGTGCCGTCCACGTCGCTGGTCACGTTCGGTTGCAGGAACGCGTGGTAGAGGGCGGTGTAGAACGTGGTGCGCTGCGCGTCCGTACCGCCGGAGACCTCGACGGCGCGCAGTTGCCGCGCCCACTCCCGCCGCGCGTCGGCCGCCACGTCGTCCACGCTGTCGTGGGGCCGGATCTCGCGGTCCAGGTTGCGCCGTGCGGCTTCCGCGCTGGTGTACGAGATGCCGACCCGGACGCGCACGTCGTCGTCACGGGAGGTGTCGAAGGTGACGTAGCCGCCCGACCCGCGCCCCTGCCGCGCCACGCCGGTCTCGTAGCCCTCGCCGCCGCTCGCGGTGGTGGCGCCTGGCTGGAGCGCGCCGTCGACCCACGTGCCGGTGCCCGCGAACGCCCGGTCGAACGACGCGGTGAAGTACAGCCGGTAGTAGGTCTTCTTGTTGTTCGCGCCGCCGTTGGCCCGACGACCGCAGAACGCCCCGGTCAGCACCGACCCCGACACCGTGCGGGTGGCCGGGTCGATGGCGACCTCGGCGTCCTCGCTGCCGTTGAGCGAGTTGGAGACCCGGAACAGCAGGGCGGCGGGCCGGTCGCGCGGGAACGTGAAGTCGCCGACGCCCGCCCGCGTGGTCACGCTCAGGTCGGCCGACGCGCCCGAGGCCAGCTTCACCGCGTAGCGGCCCGGCGTGGCCGACTCGTCGGCGTGGGAGAAGTCGGCGGCGTAGACCTCGTCGCGGACGTCGGCGGTCGGCGAGCCGGTGACCTCGCCGACGAACGGCATGATCGGCACGTCGCCCGCCGCGCCGGGGTGGCAGCCCGCGCCGTTGACGTGGGTGAGGCTGAACCCGCGCACCCTGGTGGCGTCGTAGGCGTAGCCGTTGGCCGCGCCGGTGTTGGTCTGGTCGCCGCGGGTGCTGGTCGGGCTCCACGAGATCATCCCGAACGGCCGCACCGCGCCGGGGTAGGTGTTGCCGCCGCCCGCCGACCCGATCAGCGGGTCGACGTGGTCGACCGCCGGTGACGCCGTGGCCGGCGCCTCCACCGCCGTCGCCAGACCTGCCGCCAGCACGATCGCCAACCCTGCCGTGAGCACCCGCACCGCGTCCCCCACCTCTCGACTGCCTCCAGGGTCTACCCAACGCGGCGGGCCGACCGGAAGACCCGGCGCGCTTTCTGTCCGCTGTTGTCACGGGAGCGCTCCGTGCCGTCGACCGGCACGTCACCTGCCGTCCACCCTGGACCGTGCGGCTAGGGTCGCGGCATGCCGGGGCAGGTCGAGACCGAACTCCTGACCGCCATCGCGCGGTTCGCCGGGCCCGTCCGCGGTGTCGGCGTGACGCTGATCAGCGTGTTCGGCGTGCTGTCCGTGCCGACCGACGCCCTGCCGCTGGGGCTGGGGCTGCTCGGCCTGGTGCTGATCGGCGCGGTGGCGGACTTCGGGCCGACGCGGCTGTCGTTCGCGCTCGCGGTCGTGCGGGTGCTGGCGCTGTGCGCGGCGCACGGGCAGATCGGCGGCACGGGCCAGTGGACGTTCAACATGCTCACGATCACCGCGATCACGGTGCAGTGGCAGTGGGGGCCGAGGGTCACCGTGCCGACCACGGCCGTGCTGCTGGCGGTGTACGTGGCCGCGGCGGGGTTCGACGGCGCGGCGGTGCTGCGGGTGCTCTTGGAGTGCGTGCTGGCGCGGGTGGCGTTCCAGCTGCTGCGCCGGTCGTCGCGGCGGGTGGACGAGCTGCGGACCAGGCGGGCCGCGATGGAGCGGGCCGAGGCGGTGGCGCTGGAGCGGCGCAAGCGTGAGCGCGAGTACCTGGCGTTGCTGCACGACACGGCGTCGGCGACGTTCCTGGTGGTGGCGGTGAACGGGCGGGACGCCGACCCGGCCGAGGTCGCCGGGTACGCGCGGCGGGACCTCGACCTGCTGACCGGCACGTCGGGCGTGCCGCGGGACAGCGCGGTGGACGTCGGCTCGTCGTTGCGGGCGGTCGTGGAGCACAGCCCGTTGGCCATCGACGCCCGCTGGGACAGCGCCCTCGTGCCGGCTTCGGTGGCGTTGGCGCTGGTGCGGGCGGTGCGGGAGGCGTTGGCGAACGTGGAGCGGCACGCGGGCACGGGTGCGGCCGAGGTGCACGTGACGGCGAACGGCGGTGGGGTCGAGGTGCGGGTGACGGATGCCGGGCGCGGGTTCGACGTCGGGGCGGTGTCGGAGCACCGGCGCGGCATCCGCGGGTCGGTCGTCGAGCGGATGGCGGCGGTGGGCGGCGCCGCCGAGGTGACGTCGCGGCCGGGCCGGACCACCGTGCGGCTGGAGTGGCCACGTGGCTGACCGCCCCGGACTGGTGCGCCGGAACCACCCCGCCGACCTGACGAACCGGCACGACCGCGAAACCGAGCGCAACGTGAACCCCGAAACCGGGCGCAACCTGGGCCCCGAACCCAGGCGCGCCCTGGGCCCCGCTGCCGGGCGCGACCTGAGCCCCGAAACCGCGCCCGACGTGGGCCGTGAGGCCGAGCGCGACGTGTTCGCGACCCTGCGGCTGATCCTGCTCGGCGTCACCGCCGTGTTGCAGCCGGGCCTCAGCGTCGCCCCGTTCCTCGCCAACGAGCACGAGCCGGCCGAGCGGGTCGCGTTCGCCGTCCCCGCCCTGGTCACCCTGCTGTGCGCGGTGTGGGTGGTGCGGCGCAGGCCGTTGCCGCCGCCGGTGGTGGCGGTCGGGGTGGTGGCGGTGGTGGCCGCGGCCGCGGTGGCGACCGCGACCTTGCCGCCGCACGCCCACTTCGGCCCCGCGGACTGGTCCTACGGGCTGGTCGGGTGGCACCTGCTGCTGTTGCTGCTGGACCGCGTGCCCGCGCTCCTCGCCGCCCAGGCGGCGCTCCTCGTGCTCACCATCGCCCTGTGGCTGGTCGACGGCGCGCCGGACCGGGCCGAGATCGGCAACGCGGGCGTCGTCACGCTCAGCATGACCAGCGTCCAGCTCGGGGTCGTGGTGATGTCCCGGGTCCTGCTGCGCAGCGCGCGCCAGGCCGCCCAGGTCGCCGCCGAACGGGAGCGCGCGGCGACCCGTGCGGCGTTGGCCGAGCAGTGGGAGCAGGACCTGCGCGCCGGGTTCGCCGGACAGCTCGGCGCCACCCTGCCGCTGCTCGCGGGCCTCGCCGACGGGGTGCTCGACCCGCGTGCCGACGAGACCCGGCGGCGGTGCGCGCTCGCGGCCACGCAGCTGCGGCGGTTGTTCGCCGAGAACGACGACGTGCCCGATCCGCTGGTGCACGAGGTCACGGCGTGCGTGCACGTCGCCGAGCGGCGCGGGGTGGCCGTGTCGCTCGCGGTCAGCGGCGCGCCGGTCCCGGTGCCGACCGACGTGCGGCGGCGGCTGACCGGGCCGCTGGCGGAGGCGTTGTCGGCGGCCCGGGAGCGCGCTCGGGTGAGCCTGCTGCGCACGGGGGACGAGGTGCGGGTGGCGGTGGTCTCCGACGCGGACGTCGAGGTGGGAACCACGACGGGTCCGGTGGAGGTCGAAAGCGGCACGTACGGTCGGCACACGCGGATGGAGGCCAGATGGCGGACGAACTGAGCGCGGTGGTGGTGGACGACCACCCGGCGGTGCGCGCGGGCGTCGCCTACTGGCTGTCCTGCGGCACGCCGCCGATCCGGGTCGTCGCGAGCGGGGACGACGTGCGCTCGGCGTGGCTCGGCGAGGGCGCGGACGCCGACGTGGTGATCCTCGACCTGCACCTCAACGGGCCGACGCCGGTGCTCGGCGACCTGCGCCGGCTGGTCGAGGCGGGTCGGCGGGTCGTCGTCTACTCGATGCGCGCCGACGACGACATCGCGTTGCAGTGCCTGGAGCTGGGCGCGTTGTGCTACCTGACCAAGGCGGAGGGCGCGGAGCACCTCGTGCAGGCGACCCGTGCGGCGGCGGAGGGCAGGTCGTACACGCCGCCGTCGCTGGCGGGCGCGTTGGCGGGCGACCGGTCCGACCACCGGCCCGCGTTGTCGGCGCGCGAGGTCGAGGTGCTGGTCGAGTGGTTCCAGTCGGAGTCCAAGGAGTTCGTGGCGCAGCGGCTGGGCATCTCGCTGAGCACGGTGAACTCGCACCTGGAGCGGATCCGGGTCAAGTACGCGCTGATCGGGCGGGAGGCGCCGACGAAGGCCGCGCTGGTGGCGCGGGCGATCCAGGACGGGCTGATCGGCGTGGACGACCTCTGATCCCCCGACCGCGGGCCGGACGCCCTCGACGCCACCCTCCACCAAGATCACCCGATCGTGATCACGGCCGGTAGTCGTCCCGGCACGGTACGGTGGCAGCACACCGCCTCCCTCACATCGTTGTGATCACCGGAGGTAGCAGTACATGAGATCCCTCATCCGCGTCGGCCACGCGCTGACGGCGGTCGCGATCGCCGCCGGGCTCGTCATCACCGCCCCCGCCGGCGCGAGCACGGCGCCGCACTGGTCGCCACGCGTCGACAACCCGTACGTCGGCGCCCGCCCCTACGTCAACCCGGAGTGGTCCGCGCACGCCGCCGCCGAGCCGGGCGGGGCGGCCGTCGCCCAGCAGCCGACCGGCGTGTGGCTCGGCAGCATCGCGTCCGTCCGGGGCGCCAACGGGAAGCTGGGCCTGCGCGGCCACCTGGACGAAGCCCTGCGGCAGAACGCCGACCTGGTGCAGCTCGTGCTGTGGAACCTGCCCGGCCGCGACTGCGGTCGGCTGGCCACCAACGGCGAGCTGGCCTGGAACGAGCTGCCGCGCTACAAGCAGGAGTTCATCGACCCGATCGCCGCGATCCTGGCCGACCCGGCGTACGCGCGGCTGCGGGTGGTCGCGGTCGTGGAGCCCAACTCGTTGCCCTACCTCGTCACCCACGTCCAGCCGCGCTACGACGCCACGCTGACCTGCGAGTACGTCAAGGCCGCCGGCTCGTACACCGAGGGCATCGGGTACGCGCTGGCGAAGCTCGGCGCGATCCGCAACGTCTACAACTACCTGGACATCAGCCACCACGGCCACATCGGCTGGGACGACAACCGCAAGCCGACGCTGGAGCTGCTGGTGAAGGCGGCGACCTCGGGCGGCAGCCGGCTCGGCAGCGTGCACGGCTTCATCGCCAACACCGCCAACTACTCGGCGCTGCGGGAGGAGTTCATCGTCAAGACGGTGATCAACGGACAGCACATCCAGCAGAGCAGGTGGGTCGACTGGAACCCGTTCATCGACGAGCTGTCCTTTGTGGACTTCTTCCGGGCCGAGGCCGTCGCGGCGGGCTTCGACCCGCACGTCGGCGTGCTGCTCGACACCTCGCGCAACGGCTGGGGCGGCCCGAACCGGCCGACCAAGCCGGGGTACGAGACGACCGTGGACACCTACGTCGACACCAGCCGGCTCGACCGCCGGGCCCGGATCTGGAACTGGTGCAACCAGACCGGCACGGGCCTGGGCGAACGCCCGGTCGCCGCGCCCCGGCCGAACGTCGACGCGTACGTGTGGATGAAACCGCCGGGCGAGTCGGACGGCGTGAGCTTCCCGGTGCCGATCGACGGCGAGAACTTCAACCGGGAGTGCGACCCCACCTACGACGGTCGCCCGAACGCCAGCCCGGACCCGACCGGGGCGATGGGCGACTCGCCGTTGGCCGGCCACTGGCACTCGGCGCAGTTCCAGCAGTTGCTGCGCAACGCCCACCCGGCGCTCTGAACTCGGTTTCTTGCGGATAATCCAGTGTTGTACCGGTAGCTAGACTGGGGCCATGTCCGCCATGGCCCCAGCCCGCACCGAGTCCGACCTGTCGTTCCTCCTGGACCACACCGGTCACGTGCTGCGCACCCGGATGGCGGCGGCGTTGGCCGAGATCGGCCTGACCGCCCGCATGCACTGCGTCCTCGTCCACGCCTTGCAGGAGGAGCGCACGCAGATCCAGCTGGCCGAGATCGGCGACATGGACAAGACCACGATGGTGGTCACGGTGGACGCGCTGGAGAAGGCCGGCCTCGCCGAGCGCCGGCCGTCCGGCACCGACCGGCGGGCCCGGATCATCGCCGTCACCGAGAAGGGCGCCGAGCTGGCGAAGCAGAGCCAGGCGGTCGTCGACGGGGTGCACCGGGCCGCCCTGGAGTCACTGCCCGACAAAGATCGAGAAGCACTCCTGCACGCACTGAACCTGCTGGTCAGCGGCCATTTGTCGACCCCGATCCCGGCACCGCAGACGGCCCGTCGCGCCCGCGAGAGCACGAGGTAAGTCCGCGACAGATTGTCTGTAACAAAACTATCCGCTACGGTTCCTCCTGTCCCCACCGGAACAGGAGAGACCCATGTCGTCCTCGCTCGACGCACCGCACGACACCCCGGTCGGCACACCCCGCGCGAACCGCTGGTCGGCGCTGGTCGTGCTGTCCGCCGCGATGCTGATGACCATCCTCGACGGCAGCATCGTCACCGTCGCCATGCCCGCCATCCAGCGCGACCTGGGCTTCTCCCCCGCCGGCCTGAGCTGGACGGTCAACGCCTACCTGATCGCGTTCGGCGGCCTGCTGCTGCTGGCCGGCCGGCTCGGCGACCTGATCGGGCGCAAGGCGGTGTTCCTCGCGGGCAACGCGGTCTTCACCGCCGCGTCCCTGCTGGCGGGCGCGGCCGGCACGCCGGAACTGCTGATCGCGGCCCGGTTCCTGCAGGGCGCGGGCAGCGCGATGGCGTCGGCGGTCGTCCTCGGCATCCTGGTCACGCTGTTCACCGACCCGGCGGAACGCGCCAAGGCGATCGGCGTGTTCAGCTTCACCGGCGCGGCGGGCGCGTCCATCGGGCAGGTGCTCGGCGGCGTGCTGACCGACGCGCTGAGCTGGCACTGGATCTTCTTCATCAACCTGCCGATCGGCGTGGCCACCGTGCTGCTGGCGGTCCGCGTGCTGCCGGCCGACCGGGGCGCGGGCCTGTCCGCCGGCGCCGACGTGCTCGGCGCGGCGCTGGTCACGAGCGGCCTGATGCTCGGCATCTACACCGTGGTCGAGGTCGAGCGGTACGGCTGGACGGCGACCCGCACGCTCGGCCTCGGCGCGCTGTCGGTCGCGTTGCTCGCCGCGTTCACCGTTCGGCAGGCCCGGGCGCGGACGCCGTTGATGCCGCTGCGGATCCTGCGGTCGCGCAACGTGGTCGGCGCGAACCTGGTGCAGGTGCTCACCCTGTCCGCGATGTTCGCGTTCCAGATCATCGTCGCGCTCTTCATGCAGAAGGTGCTGGCCTACAGCGCGCTCGCCACCGGGTTGGCGATGCTGCCGGCGGCGGTCGCGATCGGCGGCGTGTCGCTGTTCGTCTCGGCCCGGTTGAACACCCGCTTCGGTGAACGCGCGGTGCTGCTGGCCGGGCTGGCGCTGCTGGCCGGCGCGATGGTCAAGCTGGCCGCGGTCCCGGTGGACGCCGACTACGCCGCCGACCTGCTGCCCGTCATGCTGCTGATCGCCGGCGGCGGGCTGGTGCTGCCCGCGTTGGCGTCGCTGGGCATGTCCGACGCGAAGCCCGACGACGCGGGCCTGGTGTCCGGCCTGTTCAACACGACGCAGCAGGTCGGCATGGCGGTGGGAGTGGCCGTGCTGTCCACGCTGGCCGCCGCGCGGACCGAGGAGGAGCTGGCGTCCGGCGCCGCCGAGCCGGCCGCGCTGACCGCCGGGTACCACGTGGCGTTCACCGTCGCCGCCTCGCTGCTGGCCGCCGCGTTCGCGGTCACGCTCCTCGTCCTGCGCAAGCGTTCCCGCTGACTTCCTCGAAGGAGATCGACATGACCGTCAACGCAGGCCCCGCGCCCCGCACCCTGACCGACGACGAACTGGTGGCCCTGATCGGCGGGCAGCGGTTCGGCGTGCTCGCCACCGTGAAGCGCAGCGGCCACCCCCACCTGTCCACCGTGCTCTACCAGTGGGACGCGGAGGACCGGGTGATCCGGGTGTCGACCACCGCCGACCGGGTGAAAGCCCGTCAGCTGCGGGCCGACCCGAAGGTGTCGCTGCACGTGAGCGGACCGGACGTGTGGTCGTTCGCGGTGGTGGAGGGCGAGGCGGAACTGGTGGAGACGACGGACGGCCCGGACCTCGCCCCGGACCGCCGCCTGACCATCACGTTCCCCGCGACCCGCCTCTACGGCACCGCGCTGGACGTGGGGCCTCAGACCGGCGCCTGACCGGGGCGGCTGATCAGGGGCAGCGGAGCGGGGCGATCGGTCGGGGCGGCGTTCACACGTCGTCCCGACCGATCCACTGCAGGGTCGCGAACAGGTTCGGCCGCGGCTCCACGAAGGCCGCCTCGACCAACGCGGACTCCCGCGCGTCCTCGACCACCTGCGGCCACGGCTTCCGGACGTCGAGGCGCAGGTCGAGCCCCTCGTGGCTGACCCAGGTGGTGTGCGCGGGGAACACCAGCGCCAGCCTGAAGCCCAGCACCGCCTGGTCGTGGTCGGCCAGGTCGTCGACGACCTCCGCCAGCCGGTCCGACGGCCAGGCCCGGGGCAGGTCGCGCGCCCTCGTCCGCAACGACGCCGTCAACGGCGGCCAGACCTCCCGCCGCGCGCCCAGCCGCGTCAGCGCGCGACGGACCTCGACCGCTTCGCCCCCGTCCGGCGGCCCGCCCTCGGCGCGCAGTCGTTCGCGCGCGGCCGACAGCGCCGGCACCGCCTCCCGGAGGCGGAGCTCGCCGACCGACCAGGTCGACCACCTCCGAACCGCCTCGTCCTCGCTGCCGAGCAGACCGATCAACGCGGGACCGGCGGCGGGGTCGCCGAAGTGGTCGAAGACCTCGATCGCGCACAGCTGCCCGTAGGCGTCCAGCGACCCCACCGCGTCCGCCAGCGGCCGGACCACCTCGCCGCCCATCGAGATCAGCTCGGCCTCCGCGTTCCGGACGACCTCGATCGAGTCGTCGTTCAGGAGCCCGATCAGGCGGGTGATCTCGTCGGTCACGGTCGAGGAGTCTGCCTCGCCGATCGCGGCGCTCACCAGCGAATTCCCGGGCTCGCGGACGCCGCCGTGTGAGCAGTGGCACGCGGTGGCGGGGGTGGGCTCGGCGGGGCGGACCGCTAAAGTCGTTTCGGTAGCTAAGGAATCCACGTCGCGCGGTCACTGTCGACTCGGGACAGCTGACAGGAGCGACGCATGACGGCGACCGTCGAGTCCGCGGTGACTCGTCGTGGCAAGGGCGGCGGGGCGGCGATGTTCGCGCTCGCGCTGGGCGGGTTCGGCATCGGGACGACCGAGTTCGCCACCATGGGCCTGCTGCCGCAGATGGCCGCCACGTTCGACATCTCCATCCCCACCGCCGGCCACGCGATCAGCCTGTACGCGCTCGGCGTGGTGGTCGGCGCGCCGCTCATCGCCGGGCTGGCCGCGAAGCTGCCGCGCAAGGGCCTCCTGATCGCCCTGACGCTGGCCCTGGCGCTCGGCAACGGCCTGTCCGCCCTCGCGCCGAACACCGCCCTGCTGATGACCGCGCGGTTCGTGGCCGGGCTGCCGCACGGCGCGTACTTCGGCATCGCGGCCGTGGTCGCGACCACCCTCGTGCCACCGGAACGGCGTGGCACGGCGGTCGCCCGGATCATGGTCGGCCTGACCGTGGCGAACCTGGTCGGCGTGCCGGTCGCCACCGCCGCCGGTCAGCAGATCGGGTGGCGGGTCGCGTACCTCGCGGTGGCCGCGATCGCGGTCGCGACGGCGTTGGCGGTGGCCAGGTGGCTGCCGCGGGTGCCCGCGCCGAGGGACGCGAGCGTGGCCGCCGAGCTGAGCGCGTTCCGCCGGCCGCAGGTGTGGTTCGCGCTGCTCACCGGCATGATCGGGTTCGGCGGCATGTTCGCCGTCTACTCCTACATCTCGCCGATCACCACCGAGGTGACCGCGCTGTCCTCGTCCGCCGTGCCGTGGGTGCTCGCGGTGTTCGGGCTCGGCATGACGATCGGCGCCACGGTCGGCGGCCGGTTCGTCGACCGCTCGGTCATGGGCACCGTCTTCGGCTCGCTGATCGCGGTGACGGGTGTGCTCGTGGTGTTCGCGCTGACCGCGACCTCGCCGGTGATGGCGTTCGCGACCGTGTTCCTGATCGGGCTCGTGTCGCAGGTGCTGGCCTCGGCGTTGCAGGTGCGGCTGATGGACGCCTCGCCGGACGCGCCGTCGCTGGCGTCGTCGTCCAACCACTCGGCGTTGAACATCGCCAACGGCGCGGGCGCGTGGCTGGGCGGGCTGGCCATCGGCGCGGGCTGGGGCTACACCTCCACCGCGTGGGTCGGGGTGGCGTTGAGCCTGGCCGGGCTGGCGGTGGCCGCCCTGTCGGTCACGGTCGGCCGCACCCGCGTGCCCGCCTAGCGCCGAAGCCGGACGTCACACCAGGCGCGCCGGCTGTCCGGCGTCCTGTCCCGGTGGCTCCTGGGTCGCCGCCCGTGCCGCCGCCATGGCCGTTTCCGCCGCCTCGTCGGCGAACCTCATCGCCTCGGCCGCCGCCTGCACCGCGACCTGGGCCTGCTCGGCCGCTTCGGCCGCGTGCCGGGCGGCCTCGAACGCCACGGTCGCCTGATCGCCGGCACCTGCCCGTTGGGCGGTCTCGGCCTTCTCCCGTGCCAGCACGGCGGCGGTACGCGCTTGCGCACCCGCGTTGTAGACGGCGTCCACCACCCGGTCAGCGGCCTCGACCAGCGCCATGTCGCCCAGCGCCGCCGTCGCCTGGTCCCGCAGCGCGCGCACGTGGGACTCGCGCAAGGTGATCTCGATGCCGTCACCGATCGCCAGGAACGCCTGGTCGTCCAGACCGCCCCGCAGGTCGACCGGCACACCGTCGCCCACGTCCATGCGGACGCTCGTCGCGATCCGGCCCCTCGCCCAGCTCACCACATCACCACCAGGTTCCTCGATCGTGTCGACCACAGGCGTGAGAACCTGTGGCTCACCCACCACTTCCCGGCAGAGTTAAGCACGTACGTACGTTTTCACGGCCGGTTCAAACGGGTGAAGTCGGTGTTCAAATGGGTGCACGTGCGATAAGCACGTGTGGCACGACGGCCGTGTGATGATCACGATGGAGAGTGCGCCTTGGCGACTAAGAACGATGACAGCGCGATCAGCCAACGACGGCAGCTCGGCGCCGCGATGCGCAGCTTCCGCAAGGAAGCCGACGTCGACCGCGACCGCGCCGCCGGGTTGATCGAGGTCACCGGTCCGACGCTGACCCGCAAGGAGTCCGGCCAGTTCAAGTTCAAGCGCCAAGAGGTCGAGACCCTGGCCAAGGCGTACGGCGTGGCGGACGACGAGTTGGCCATGCTGCTCGAACTGGCCCGCGAGGCCCGTGCGAGCACCAAGCGCGGCGAGTTCCCGATGTTCGTGCCGGTGAGGGCTCGCGCGTTCCTGGAGTTGGAGCGCAACGACGCCATCGAGATCATGGCGGTCACCCTCAGCTACGTCCCGCTGTACTTCCAGACCGAGGCGTACATGCGGCAGCTGTGGCTGCGCAACGGTGAACTGCTCTCGGACGGGCGGATCGAGGAGTTGGTCAAACTGCGCAAAGCCCGCCAACAAGTCGTCACCAAGCGCGACGCCCCCATGATCCGCGCGGTCATCCACGAGTTCGCGTTGCGCCTCCCGGTCGGCGGACCGGCGATCATGCGCGAACAACTCCTGGCCCTGGCGGCTGCCTGCGAGCTGCCCAACGTCGAGATCCAGATCCAACCGATCGCTTCCGGGGCTTACCCGGGCCTGGATTCCACCTTCACGCTGCTCCGGTTCCCGGTCGGGGCGACGGGCGACGTGGTCCAGATCGACAGTCACGTGGAGGCGTTCTATCGCGACCGCCGGACTGCCACCGAGGCCTATAGGGTCGCATGGGACCGCCGCCGGGTCGCAGCGCTGGACTTGCAGGCGTCTCGTGCCCTGATACTGGACGCAGCGGCCTCCTTCGGCCCGGATCCGGCCAGGTAACCGACTACTCAGGCGAGATGAGCGATGACCGAGCACCTGACGTGGCGCAAGAGCAGCTTCAGCAACGGTGAGGGCGGCGGCAACGACTGTGTCGAGCTGGCGGCGCTGCCTGACGGCGGCGTGGCGATGCGCAACTCCACGCTCGGCGACGCCGGCCCGGTCGTGACCTACACCAAGGCCGAGCTGAAGGCCTTCCTGCTCGGGGTGAAGGCCGGGGAGTTCGACGACCTGGCCTGACCTGATCACCGGCACTCGGCTCCGGACGCCGGAACCGAGTGCCGGGACGCTCAGCCCTCCCCCAGCACCTCGCGCAGCCGGACGGCGAACCGGTCCGGGTCGTCGGCGAAGCCGATGTGACCGCCCGGGAACCTGGTCGGCTCGATGCCCAGGCCGGCGGCCAGCGCCTCCGAGGTGCGCTCGCACAGCTCGCCGCCCGAGTCCTCGCCGATGCCGACCACGATCCGGCTCGACGCCGAGCGCAGCACGTCGAAGTCGGGTTCCCACCGGACGGTCGGCCGCAGCATGTGTTCGTACTGGAACCGTTCGTCGGCGAGGTCCTGCGGGTCGCGCTCGCCGCCGAACATGTGCTCGACCACCTCGTCGGGCATCTGGATGTTCGCGATGGCCAGGAACTGCCGCCACGCCCCCAGCGCGTCGCCGGCCAGGTAGGTGGCGACCATCTCGTCGGTCCGCCGGAGCAGGTCCTCCCGGTCCGGCACGAGCTGGTCGAGCGGCGGCTCGTGGGCGATCACGGTGTGCGCCAGCCCGGGGTTCGCCTGCGCCAGCGCCAGCACGCTGACCGCGCCGCCGCTGGAACCCAGCACGGTCGCCGGGCCCGCGTCCACGTGCCGGATGAGCCTGGCCAGGTCGTCGGCGCGCAGCTCCGGCGTCGCGTCGCGGTCCGGGTCGTCCACCTTGCTGCGGTTGATGCCGCGCGGGTCGGTGGTCAGCACGGTGTGGTCGGCGGCGAGCAGGTCGGCCAGCGGCTCGAACGCCCTGGCGTCCATCGGCGCGCCGACGAGCACGACCAGCGGTCCGCGGCCACGCACCTCGTAGTGCAGCAGCGCGTCGGGCACCCGCAGGGTGTCGGTGGTGGCGGTCTTGGTCATCGCGGATCCTCCTGGAACTCCTCTGAAGTGCTCGTTCGTCGGTAGTGACCGTCCACGTGAGGCAGAATCGTCGCTCGTGAGCGAAGTTCTTGCGACGAGTTCCGCGACCGGTGTCGAGGAGCCCGACCTGGCCCGGGCCCGGGAAGGCGACGGTGAGGCGTTCACCCGCCTGGTCGAACCGCTGCGCCGGGAGCTGCACGCCCACTGCTACCGCATGCTCGGCTCCACCCACGACGCCGACGACGCCCTCCAGGACGCCCTGCTCCGGGCGTGGCGCGGGCTCGGCCGCTTCGAGGGACGCAGCTCACTGCGCTCGTGGCTGTACACAGTGGCCACCCGCACGTGCCTGGACACCGCGGCGAGCCGTGGCCGGCGCGCGCTGCCGGTGGACCTCGGGCCGGCCAGCGAGCACGCGGTGGTCGACCAGGCGCCCGTGACCGACGTCGCCTGGCTCGGGCCGTACCCCGACGAGGGCCTGGGCGACGGCGGGCCGGCCGGGCGGTACGCGCGGCGCGAAGCCGTCGAGCTGGCCTTCGTCGCCGCCCTGCAACACCTGCCGGGCAACCAGCGGGCGGCGTTGCTGCTGTTCGAGGTGCTCGGGTTCTCCGCGGCCGAGATCGCCGCCATGATGAACACCTCGGCCACGTCGGTGAACTCCGCGCTGGCCCGAGCCCGCCGGGTGGTCGCCGAGAAGGTGCCCGAGCGCACCCAGCAGCAGAGCTTGCGGCTCATCGACGACGCGCGCCTGCGGCAGGTCGTGGCCGACTACGCCGGCGCGCTGGAACGCGGCGACGCCGACACCATGGTCGCGCTGCTGACCGAGGACGTCACCTGGTCGATGCCGCCGTTCCCGCACTGGTACCGCGGCATCGACGCGGTCCGCGACTTCGTCACGCGGGTGCCGATGGGCGACTGCCCGCCGTGGCGGCACCTGCCGACCGGCGCCAACGGCCAACCCGCCGTCGCCTGCTACCTGTGGGACGACGGCGCGGGCGCGTACGCGGCGTGGGCGATCAACGTGCTGACGCTGCGAGGCGACCTGATCCGGGAGGTCACGTCGTTCGTCGGCGCGGAGCACTTCCCGGCGTTCGGCCTGCCCGCCTCACTGCCGTGACGTCACCAGGCGGCGGCGCGCACCACCTCGTGCGCGATCTCCTCGACGGACCGGCCGTCCGTCGGGACGCGGACGGTGCCGGGCGGCGCGTCGGCGTCCAGCAGGCGTGCCATCGCCAGGCTCCGCTCGATGTGCGGCGCGAGCTGTGAGCCGATCTCACGGCGCGCGAGGCGTTCCCGGATCGTCGCCTCCGACGCGGTGAGCAGCACGAGGGTGGAGCGGACGTCTCCCTCCCCCAGGGCACGCCGGATCATCGGCTCCTCCAGCACGCTCACCGTGTTCGTGTAGACGAGCCGGTGCTGACCGAGCGCGGCGTAGTTGGCCCACACGGCGGCCAGGTTGCGCTCGGTGATCCCGGTGCGGTGCGGGTCGTCGGCGGGTGCGGGGTGGACCTGGTCGAGGAAGTCGCCCTCCACCAGGCAGTGCGCCGTCCCCCGCTGCCGGAGCACCTGGGAGACCTCCCACCCGACGCTCGACTTCCCCACACCGGCGCCGCCGCCGATCAACATCAGCTCACGCGTGGTCACGTCGGCCAGACTGCCACGATCAAGGGCCCGCGTGACACCGGGTTTCCGCCTGCTCCACGCACCGTCATGTGGCACGATCGCGCACGTGACCAGCACCTCCGCCGCGACGCAGCACCTGCGCGACCTGGCCCGGTTGCGTCGCGTCCGCGACCGGATGGACCGCGAGTTCGCGCAACCGCTGGACGTGGAGGCGCTCGCGCGCGGCGTGAACATGTCGGCCGGGCACCTCAGCCGCCAGTTCCGGCGCGCCTACGGCGAGTCACCGTACTCCTACCTGATGACGCGGCGCATCGAGCGCGCGATGGCGTTGCTGCGGCGGGGCGACCTCAGCGTCACGGAGGTCTGCTTCGCGGTCGGCTGCTCGTCGCTGGGCACGTTCAGCACGCGGTTCACCGAGCTGGTCGGCGTGCCGCCGAGCGAGTACCGGCGCGAGGCGACCGGCGAGACGGTGGGCATGCCCGCGTGCGTGGCCAAGCAGGTCACCAGACCGGTCAGGAATCGAGAAGCGTCCGCTTCGGACCCCACCTAGCGTGACCGCCATGGACATCAGCATCCACCAGACCTTCCTCCCGCAGGACGACCCGGACGCCGCGCTCGCCTTCTACCGCGACACCCTCGGCTTCGAGGTCCGCAACGACGTCGGCTACGAGGGCATGCGCTGGATCACGGTCGGTCCCGTCGGCCAACCCGACACGTCGATCGTGCTGCACCCGCCGGCCGCCGACCCCGGCGTCACCGACGAGGAGCGCCGCACCATCGTCGAGATGATGGCCAAGGGCACCTACGCCGGGATCAACCTGGCCACCAAGGACCTCGACGGCACGTTCGACAAGCTCCAGGCCGACGGCGCCGAGGTCGTCCAGGAGCCGACCGAGCACCCCTACGGCGTGCGCGACTGCGCGTTCCGCGACCCGGCGGGCAACCTGATCCGCATCCAGCAGCTGCGCTGACCCGCACGTCCCAGCGAGTGCCGCCCCCGCTCCGACGCCCGCAGGAGCGGGGCGACCGCACCCACCCGCCTACGCACCCAACCGCCTACGCGCCCGGCACCACCGGATGGAGACACGATGAGCAAGGCCACCAGGACGCAAGCGCAGTCGCCCGAGCCGTTCCTCGCCGACCGCCACGACCTGATCCGCGTGCAGGGCGCGCGCGTGAACAACCTCAAGGACATCAGCGTCGAGATCCCGAAACGCCGGCTGACGGTGTTCACCGGGGTGTCCGGCTCGGGCAAGAGCTCGCTGGTGTTCGGCACGATCGCCGCCGAGTCGCAGCGGATGATCAACGAGACCTACAGCGCGTTCGTGCAGGGCTTCATGCCCACGCTGGCACGGCCCGAGGTCGACGTGCTCGAAGGGCTGACCACGGCAATCATCGTGGACCAGGAGCGGCTCGGCGCCAACCCGCGCTCGACGGTCGGCACGGTCACCGACGCCAACGCCACGCTGCGCATCCTGTTCAGCAGGCTCGGCACGCCGCACATCGGCCCGCCCAACGCGTACGCGTTCAACGTGCCGTCGGTGAAGGCCAGCGGCGCGATCACGGTCGAGCGGGGCGGCAAGACCAAGGCCGAGAAGGCGACGTTCAACCGCCTCGGCGGCATGTGCCCGCGCTGCGAGGGCATGGGCGCGGTCAACGACTTCGACCTGACCGCGCTGTACGACGACAGCAAGTCGCTCAACGACGGCGCGCTCACCATCCCCGGGTACAGCATGGACGGCTGGTACGGCCGCATCTACCGCGGCTGCGGCTTCTTCGACCCGGACAAGCCGATCCGCAAGTACACCAAGCGGGAACTGCACGACCTGCTCTACAAGGAGCCGACCAAGATCAAGGTCGACGGGATCAACCTGACCTACTCCGGGCTGATCCCGCAGATCCAGAAGTCGTACCTGTCCAAGGACGTCGACGCGATGCAGCCGCACATCCGGGCGTTCGTGGAGCGGGCGGTGACGTTCACGACGTGCCCCGAGTGCGACGGCACGCGCCTGGCCAAGGAAGCCCTCGCGTCGAAGATCAAGGGCCGCAACATCGCCGACCTGTGCCGGATGCAGATCAGCGACCTGGCCGACTGGGTGCGCGAGCTCGACGAGCCGTCGGTGGCGCCGCTGCTGGTGAACCTGCGGCGGGCCCTGGACTCGTTCGTGGACATCGGGCTGGGCTACCTCTCGCTCGACCGGCCGTCGGGCACGCTGTCCGGCGGCGAGGCGCAGCGCACCAAGATGATCCGCCACCTCGGCTCGTCGCTCACCGACGTCACCTACGTCTTCGACGAGCCCACCATCGGCCTGCACCCCCACGACATCGAGCGGATGAACGCCCTGCTGCTCCGGCTGCGGGACAAGGGCAACACGGTGCTCGTGGTCGAGCACAAGCCCGAGGTGATCGCGATCGCCGACCACGTGGTCGACCTCGGGCCCAAGGCGGGCACGGGCGGCGGCGAGGTGGTGTTCGAGGGCACGGTCGAAGGGCTGCGCGGCTCCGACACCCTCACCGGGCGGCACCTGGACGACCGGGCGTCGTTGAAGGACTCGGTGCGGACGCCGTCGGGTGCGCTGGAGGTGCGCGGCGCCGACACCCACAACCTGCGCGACGTGGACGTGGACATCCCGCTCGGCGTGCTGTGCGTGCTCACCGGCGTCGCCGGGTCGGGCAAGAGCTCCCTGGTGCACGGCTCCGTGGCCGGCCGCGAGGGCGTGGTGGTGATCGACCAGGGCGCGATCCGCGGCTCGCGGCGCAGCAACCCGGCGACGTACACCGGCCTGCTCGAACCGATCCGCAAGGCGTTCGCCAAGGCCAACGGCGTGAAGCCCGCGTTGTTCAGCTCGAACTCCGAGGGCGCCTGCCCCACGTGCAACGGGGCCGGCGTCATCTACACCGAGCTGGGCGTGATGGCGACCGTCGAGTCCACCTGCGAGGACTGCGAGGGCAAGCGGTTCCAGGCGTCGGTGCTGGAGTACACGTTGGGCGGCAAGAACATCGCCGAGGTGCTCGCGATGTCCGCGATCGAGGCGGAGTCGTTCTTCGAGACGGGCGACGGGCGGGTGCCGGCCGCGCACAAGATCCTCGACCGGCTCGTGGACGTCGGCCTCGGCTACCTGTCGCTGGGCCAGCCGCTGACCACGCTGTCCGGCGGTGAGCGGCAGCGGCTGAAGCTGGCCACCCAGATGGCCGAGAAGGGCGAGGTCTACATCCTCGACGAGCCGACCACGGGCCTGCACCTGGCCGACGTCGAGCAGCTGCTCGGCCTGCTCGACCGGCTGGTCGACTCGGGCAGGTCGGTCATCGTCATCGAGCACCACCAGGCGGTCATGGCGCACGCGGACTGGATCATCGACCTCGGTCCCGGCGCGGGCCACGACGGCGGCCGGATCGTCTTCGAGGGCACGCCCGCCGACCTCGTGGCCAAGCGCGCCACGCTGACCGGCGAGCACCTCGCGGACTACGTCGGCGCCTGAGGCGCCGCACCGGTCAGGCCCCCGTTCCCGGTGGGCCTGACCGGTGTCGCCCGTGCTACGCCTTCGCCAGCCGCACCGCGGTCCACGAGACGGGCGGCAGGACGACCCGCAGCTCGCCGTCGGCGATGTCGGCGGTCTGCGGCTTCGGCACCACGCGGTCCGGGTCGGTCTCGGTGTTGGTGGCCGAGCCGTCCGGGTCGTGCACGGTCCACGCCTCGGCCACCTCGACGTCGCCGAACGCGGCCAGCGCGACCTTCAGCTCGACCGGCTCCGTCCGGTGCCGGTTGACCACGAACACCACCGTGTCGCCGGTCTCCTCGTCGTGCGTGGCGACCGAGTCGACCACCGGGACGTCGCCGAAGCGCTTGGTCTGGTACGTCGGCGAGGACGTCTCCACCCGCAGCACCTGACCCCGCGCCAACCGCGAGGTCAGCGCGAACGGGTGGAAGGTCGTCTGCCGCCACGCCGGGCCGCCCGGCTCGCTGCGGATCGGCGCGATCACGTTCACCAGCTGCGCCTGGCACGCCACGGCCACCCGGTCGCTGTGCCGCAGCAGCG
The DNA here is from genome assembly GCF_040295345.1 of Actinosynnema sp. NPDC002837. Classification (NCBI taxonomy): domain Bacteria; kingdom Bacillati; phylum Actinomycetota; class Actinomycetes; order Pseudonocardiales; family Pseudonocardiaceae; genus Actinosynnema; species Actinosynnema sp. NPDC002837. The sequence goes on along the minus strand of NZ_JBEOVG010000017.1, from coordinate 100,371 downwards.
AGATCAGCAGGTTGCCGACGACCACGGCGTCGGTGACGTCGTACTGGTCCTCGATGACCCGCGGCGCGACCTCCCACTCCGTGCGCGGCTCGGCCTGGAACCGCTTCATGTACCAGACGTTCCACTCGTCGAACGAGAGCGTGATCTTCTTCTTGCTCTTGAGCCGGGCGCCGACCGCGTCCGCGGTGGCCACCACGCTGTCGATGAAGTGGTCCATGTCCGCGGCGGAGGCGAGGAAGCTGTCCACGTCGCCGTCGATGACCTCGTAGTAGGCGTGCAGCGAGATGTGGTCCACCTCGTCGTACGCCAGCTCCAGCACGGTGGACTCCCACTCGCCGAACGTCGGCATGGACGAGCTGGAGCTGCCGCACGCCACCAGCTCCAGGTCCGGCTCGGCCTGCCGCAGCGCGCGGGCCGTCTCGGCGGCCAGCCTGCCGTACTCGTGCGCGGTCTTGTGGCCGAGCTGCCACGGGCCGTCGAGCTCGTTGCCGAGGCACCACAGCTTCACGCCGTGGGGCTTCTCGGAGCCGTTCTGACGGCGCAGGTCGGAGAGGTGCGTTCCGCCGTCGTGGTTCATGTACTCGTGCACGTCGAGCGCCTCGGCGACACCGCGCGTGCCGAGGTTCACCGCGTACATGACCTCGACGTCGGCCTTGCGCGCCCAGCGGACGAACTCGTCGACGCCGACCTCGTTGGTCTCGAGGCTGTGCCAGGCCAGCTCACGGCGCACGGGTCGCTGCGAGGCGGGGCCGACGCCGTCCTCCCAGCGGTAGCCGGAGACGAAGTTGCCGCCGGGGTAGCGGACCAGCTCCACCCCCATCTCACGGGTCAGCTCCAGCACGTCGCCCCGGAAACCGTCCTCGTCGGCGGTCGGGTGGCCGGGTTCGTAGATGCCGGTGTAGACGCAGCGGCCCATGTGCTCGACGAACGACCCGAAGAGCCGGCGTCGCACGGGCGCGATGACGTAGTCGGGGTTGAGGGAAAGGGAGGCGTTGAGCACGATGCTCCTACTTCAGGGCGCCTGCCGTCGCACCGCTGCGCCAGAAGCGCTGCAGCAGGACGAAGGCGACGATGAGCGGGACGATGGCCAGCAGTGAGCCGGTCACCACGAGGTTGAACAGCATGCGGGTGCCTGCCTCCTGCTGCGCGGTGTTGAACCAGGTGGTCAGGCCGACGGTCAGCGGGTAGAGGTCGGCGTCGCTGAGCATCACCAGCGGCAGGAAGTAGTTGTTCCAGGTGGCGACCAGGGTGAACAGGAAGACGGTGACGATGGCCGGCCGCATCATCGGCACCGCGATCTGCCAGAAGATGCGCAGCTCGCCCGCCCGGTCGATGCGGGCGGAGTCGATCAGCTCGACCGGCACGCTCTCGTCCACGTAGACGCGGATCAGGTACGCGCCGAACGGGCTGAGCAGCGACGGCAGGATGACCGCCCACATCGTGTCGACGAGTTCCACTTCGGACAGGATAAGGTAGGTCGGCAGCACCAGCGCGGTGGCGGGCACCATGATCATGCCCAGCAGCGCCGTCTCGAACAGCCGCTTGCCCGGGAACCGGAACCGCGCCAGGCCGTAGCCCGCGGCCGCCGCCAGGGCCGTCGCGCCCAGCGCGCTCAGGCCCGAGTACAGCGCCGTGTTGACCAGCCACTTGCCGTACGCGCCGTCGTCCTCGCGGAACAGCAGCCCGATGTTCTCGAACAGGTTGAACTCGGCGAACCACAGCGCGGGGCTGTCGAGCAGGTCCGGCTGGCTCTTGGTGGCCGCGACGAGCACCCACAGCAGCGGGACGAGGAAGTACAGGATGCCCACGCCCATCAGCAGGTGCGGGAGCCGGGTCTTCACCTTCATGCGCGCTTCCCCCGCCGGCGGTTGTTGACGAACACGAACGCGTAGGCCACCACGAACACCAGGAAGCCGAGCGCGAAGGACAGCGCGGCGGAGTAGTGGAAGTCCGAGTAGGCGAACGCCTGGTTGTAGGCGTAGAGGTTCGGCGTGTACCCGGCCGAGATCTGCGGCGCGAACCGGGCCATGATCTGCGGTTCGGTGAAGAACTGCATGGTGCCGATGACGGTGAAGATCGCGGCCAGCGAGATGGCCTGCTTGATCGCGGGGACCTTGACCCGCAACGCGATCTGCACCGGCGTGGCGCCGTCGATCACCGCGGCCTCGTACATCTCGCGCGGCACGCCCTGCAGCGCCGAGTACAGGATGATCATGTTGTAGCCGGTCCACGCCCAGGTCACGATGTTGCCCAGCGACACCAGCAGCAACGAGACGCTGAAGAAGTCGATCGGGTCGCCGCCCACCAGCGTCGGCAGGTCGGCGAACGGGCCGAACGTGCGGCTGTAGAGGAAGCCCCACATGAGCGCGCCGACGACGGCGGGCACCGCGTAGGGCATGAACGCGATGAGCCGGAACGCCACGGCGAACTTCGTGGTCACGGCGTCCAGCACGAGCGCGCCCGCCAGCGCGATGCCGAGCATGATCGGGATCTGCACGAGTCCGAACAGGACGACCCGCAGCAGGCCGTCGAGCAGCAACGGGTCGGTGAACGCGCGCACGTAGTTGTCGAGGCCGCTGAACCGGGTGCCGAGGGCGAGGCTCTTGCTGGACAGGCTGAGCCAGAACGCGTAGCCCAGCGGCACGACGAGGAACGCGACGACGACGAGGAAGAACGGCAGCACGAACAGCGCCCCGGCCACCGGGTGCGCGGTGACCCGGCGTGACCGCTGACGCGCCCGGGATTCGACCGGTGCGGCGGCCGGCGGGTGGTCGGCCTCGGGCGCCGCGATCGGCGTGGACCGCGTCACGGTGAACCTCCTGACTTGGCCTGGGCCCGCCGCGGCGTCGAGCTCGCCGCGACGGGCCGCCGGAGCGTTACTTGCTGACCTTGAAGCCCTGCTGCTCGGCGTACGCGACGACGTTCTTCTGCGTCTCCTCCAACACCGTGCCCCACGGCCTGCTGCCCGACATGGCCTCGGCGCTGCGGTCGTTCAGCTCGCCGTACACGAAGTCCTGGAACGGCGTGAACTGGAAGTCGCCCAGCTTCTCCGACACCGGCACGAAGATCTCGTTCACCTTCTGGCCGTTGAAGAAGTCGTAGGCCTTGCCGGTGAACGCCGGGTCCGCCGCGACGTCCTTGACCAGCGGGTAGAGGAACGCCTTGTCCAGGCCGATCTGCCAGGCCGCGTCGGACTTGCCGAACAGCTCGCGCGCCACGGTGGTGGCGGCCTTCGGGTTCTTGGCCTGCTTGGTCACGGTGAACGTGGAGCCGCCCCAGTCGCCCTGCTCGTCGGCGCCCGCGGTCCACTGCGGCATCGGCGCGACCGCCCACTTGCCCGCGGTGTTCTTCAACGAGCCCGCCAGGTAGCCGGGCGTCCAGCCGGCCGCGGCCCACGTCCAGTACTTGCCGGAGTCCAGCGCGGCGGTGGCGTCGGCGGTGAAGAACGGGTCCTTGGCCATGAGGCCCTTGTCGACCAGGTCGCCGACCAGGTCGACCACCCGCTCGCACTCCGGCGCGGTCAGGTTGATCTTCACCTGGTCCTTGGCGGTGGTGTGCGAGTAGCCGTACGGGCGGCAGCCGGACTGCCACATCAGGCCGTTGAGCCAGCCGCCGTCGCTGCCGAAGCTCGCGATGTGCGCGGCCGGGTCGATCGCCTTGATCTTCACGGCCGCCTCGGCGTACTCGGCCCACGTGGTCGGCACGCCGATGCCGTGCTGGTCGAACAGGTCCTTGCGGTACATCAGCGCCATCGGGCCGCCGTCGACCGGGATCGCGTAGACCTTCTCGCCGTCGGTGGCCTGCTCCCACGCCCAGTCGGCGTACAGGCCCTTGTCCTCGTTGGCGCCGTGCTCACCCATGTCCGCCAGGGCGTCGAGGATGATGAACGTGGGGATCTGCTGGAACTCCACCATCGCCACGTCCGGCGCGCCCTTGCCCGCGGTGATCGCGGTCTTCAGCTTGGCGTAGTGGTCCGCCCCGGTGCCGGCGTTGGTCCACTCGACCTTGATGTCGGGGTGGCTGGCGTTGAACGCCTCGACCACCCCCTTGAACTCCGGGTACCAGGCCCAGACGGACACCGTCACGGGTCCGCCGTCGTCGCCGCCGGCCCCGCCGCACGCGGCCACGGCGAGCAGGCCGCAGGCGGCGAGCCCTCCTCGGAGTTTCGCCAACCAGGTCGTGCCGAGCATGAGTGCGCCTTTCCGTCGCGGCATGCGCCAGTGCATGCGCGACCGCGATCACGGTGCGTGAGCGAGACGTACAAGGTGTGCGTCGACCCCGCGAGGTGCGATCCGACGCCCTCGGGGTCGTGGTCCGGGTGTCGCGCCACGGCCGGCGGGTTCGGGGGAACCGACCGTGTTGCCACCGTGGCACCGGTATTGCTGCGCTGCAAAGCACTATGGACGGCGTTTTGCCGCGCTGCAAGACCTCACGTGAACTTAATCCAAACGAGATTTGAGACGGTTGTGGATCATCGGGCGGTCGGGGCTTGTCGCGGCGTTGGTCGGCGTGCACACTCCTTTGCAGCGCTGTAGCGGTGGGGCCGCCGCGCCGGTCCGACGGAGGAGAACGATGCGCGATGCCACGCTCCGTGACGTAGCAGAGCTCGCGGGCGTGTCCGCGCGGACGGTCTCGAACGTGGTCAACGGCTACGCCAGGGTCACCGAGCGGACGCGCGAGAAGGTGGAGCGGGCGATCGCGGAGCTGGGCTACCGGCCCAACGTGCTGGCCCGCAACCTGGCCAACGGCCGGTCCGGGCAGATCGCCGTGGTCGTGCCCTACCTGGACACGCCGTACTTCGCGGAGCTGTTGCAGGCCATCATCCCCAGGGCGCGCGAGCGCGGCTACAACGTGCTGATCGACCAGACCGACGGCGACCCGGCGCACGAGCGCGAGCTGATCCGGCGCGGCGCGCGGGCGCTGCTGTTCGACGGCATGATCTTCAGCCCGCTCGGGCTGGCCCAGGAGGACCTCGACGAGGGCGACCCGACGTTGCCGCTGGTCGTCCTGGGTGAGCGGTCGTCCAACGGCACGTTCGACCACGTGGGGATCGACGACGTGGCGGCGTCCCGCGAGGCCACCGCGCACCTGATCGGCCTGGGCAGGCGTCGGATCGCGGCCATCGGCGACCAGCCGTACCCGACCGGCGAGGCGGCGCAGCTGCGCACGCTCGGCTACCGGCAGGCGCACGCCGAGGCCGGGTTGCCGGTGGACGAGTCGTTGATAATCCACACCCCGAGGTTCAACCGGGCCGACGGCTCCGGCGCGATGCGCGTGCTGCTCGACCGGGACGACCCGCCGGACGCCGTGTTCTGCTACAGCGACCTGGTCGCGCTCGGCGCGCTGCACGAGGTGCTGGAACGCGGGCTGCGCGTGCCCGAGGACATCGCCCTCATCGGGTACGACGACATCGAGGAAGGCCGCTACTCCAACCCGACGATCAGCACCATCTCGCCGGACAAGGTGACCATAGCGACCACGGCGGTGGAACGGCTGCTCGCGCGCATCGACAGCACCGGGCCGTTGCCGGGCATCGAGGTGCGCGCCGCGCACAAGCTGATCGCCCGGCAGAGCACCCTGGGCCGCACTCCCCACCCCTGACCCGAACGGCGGACCCGGGGGGACCTGAGCGTTCGACACGCGGTCCCCGAGTCCAGGTCGCGCGGGTCCTGCGTTCGGCTGCCCCGAGTTCAACGCCCGGGTTGATGGGCGCGGCGGAAGAAAGCGCTTTCCCGAAGGGTTGACACCCGCCGTCACGGGGCGGCAGCATCCTGTGTCGTTCTGTTGCTCTGCGCACTTCTCTGATCGGTGTTGTCGATTCACGACGCGTGGAACCGGGGTCCAGGTGGACAGACACAGGCGTGTGCTCGCGGCGGCGGTCGTCGCGCTCCTGCTCGGGTCGGGCCTGGCGCCGGGCCCGGCGGCGGCGTCGGGTGAGCCGGCCGCCCACCCGACGCGCGGCGAGAGCTTCGACGGGTCGTGGAAGTTCGCCCTGGCCAACACCACCGGTGACGACGAACCGGCGTACGCCGACGCGGACGAGCCCGGCTTCGACGACTCGGCGTGGCGGGTGCTGAACCTGCCGCACGACTGGTCGATCGAGCAGCCGATGACGCCCGGGGCCGGCAGCGGCACGGGCTACTTCCCCGGCGGCCTCGGCTGGTACCGCAAGACGTTCACGTTGCCGCGCTCGACCGCCGACAAGCAGGTCTCGCTGGAGTTCGGCGGCGTCTACATGGACTCCGAGGTCTACCTCAACGGCGCGCTGGTCACCGCGCACCCGTACGGCTACACGGGTTTCGCGGTCGACCTGGCCGCGGCGCACAAGGACGGCCGGACGCCGAACGTCGTCGCGGTGAAGGTGCGCAACAAGCTGCCGAGCAGCCGCTGGTACTCCGGCAGCGGCATCTACCGGCACGTCGACCTCGTCGTCACCGACCGGGCGCACGTCGCCCGGCACGGCACGTTCGTGACCACCCCGGACGTCGAGCGCGAAGTGGCCTCGGGCCACGCCACCGCGCACGTCCGCACCGACGTGGTCAACGGCCGCGCCGCCGAGGACGTCGCCGTGCGGTACCGCGTCAAGGACTCCGACGGACGCGTCGTGGCACGTCACCACACGGCGGTCACCGGCACGACCGTCGAGTCCGACATCCGCGTGCCGGAGCCGACCCTGTGGTCCATGGCGGACCCGCACCTCTACACGCTGGAGACCGAGGTGACGGTGGCCGGCCGGCGCGTGGACGCCACCAGCACCCGGTTCGGCTTCCGCTGGGTCCGGTTCGACGCGGACGAGGGCTTCTTCGTCAACGGCGAGTACCACAAGATCCAGGGCGTCGACCTGCACCACGACCAGGGCGCGCTCGGGTCCGCGGTGAACCGCGACGCGCTGGAGCGGCAGCTGCGGCTGATGAAGGGCATGGGCGTCAACGCCTTCCGCACCTCGCACAACCCGCCGTCGCGCGAACAGGTCGAGCTGTGCGAGGAGCTGGGCATCGTGATGATGGTGGAGGCGTTCGACACCTGGCGGCGGCCCAAGATCGCCTACGACTACGGCCGGTTCTTCGACGCCAACAGCTCCGCCGACATCAAGGAGATGGTGCACGCGGCGAAGAACTCCCCCGCCGTGGTGCTGTGGTCGGTGGGCAACGAGATCCCGGACTTCTGGAACGTCCCGTTCGGCCCGGACACCGCCCAGCGCCTGGCCGCCGACATCCGCTCGATCGACACCAGCCGCCCGGTGGTGTTCGGCTCGGACGCCTACCGCCGCGTGCCGGCCACGGGCTCCGGTCCGGACCGGATCCTCGGCGCGCTCGACGGCCTGGGCCTGAACTACAACACGGCGGGCGCGGTGGACGCGTTGCACGCCAAGTACCCGGACAAGTTCATCTTCGAGTCCGAGTCGTCGTCCTCGACCTCCACGCGTGGCTCGTACCAGGACCCGTTGCTGGTCAACACCGGCGAGAACCACACGCCCGGCAAGCGCGAGGTCTCGTCGTACGACAACAACATGGCGTCCTGGACGTTGAGCGGCGAGTACGGGTTGAAGAAGGACCGGGACCGCAAGTTCTTCCTCGGCCAGTTCCTGTGGGCGGGCATGGACTACATCGGCGAGCCCACGCCGTTCGACGGGGTGTTCCCGGTGCGCACCTCGCACTTCGGCGCGATGGACACGGCCGGGTTCCCCAAGGACCTGTACTACCTGTTCAAGAGCCAGTGGACGACCGACCCGATGGTGCACGTCGCGCCGATGGGCTGGACCGGCCACGAGGTGGGCGAGCCGGTGCAGGTCTGGGCCTACGCGAACGTGGACACCGTCGAGCTGTTCCTGAACGGCACGTCGCTCGGCGTGCGGAAGTTCGACCGCAAGAAGACCACGTACGGCAAGGAGTACCTGGAGACGACCGAGCCGTCCAACGACGACAAGAACGTCACCACCGGGCCGTTCCCGGGCAGCTACACCAGCCCGAACGGCAGCGCGGGCAAGCTGCACCTCACGTGGACCGTGCCGTTCCAGCCGGGTGAGCTGGTCGCGGTGGCGCGCGAGGACGGCAAGGAGGTCGCACGGGACGTGGTCCGCACGGCCGGTGCGGCAGCTGCGGTGAGGCTGACGCCCGACCGCGAGGTCGTGACGGCGGACGGCCGGTCGCTGACCTACGTCACCGCCGACGTGGTCGACCGCGACGGCGTGGTCGTGCCGAGCGCGGCGGACAGGGTCACGTTCTCCGTGACCGGCGGCCGGCTCGTCGGCGTGGACAACGGGCGGCCGGAGAGCGTGGAGCCGTACAAGGCGGACGGCATGACCGCGTTCCACGGCAAGGTGTTGGCGATCGTGCAGTCGGACGCGCGCGGCGGCCCCATCACGATCCGGGCGACGGCGCCGGGCCTGCGGTCCGGCCGCACGTCCGTGCTCGCCATCCCTCGCGGTCCCAAGGGACCCGGCGGGTTGACGGCGGTCGGGGCGGCCCCGCCGATCGCCGACGGCCCGGTGGTCGACGCGAGCTACAGCGGCCGGGCGACCACGCTGCCGGCGGCGATGGTGGACGGCGACCTGACCACGCGGTGGTCGAACTCCTACGCCAAGCAGGCGACCCAGGTGCTGCCCGCGGTGTCGTCGGCGCACGCGAGCGACTGGGTTTCGGTGGCGTGGCCGCAACAGCGGCAGGTCGGCGGGCTGGCGTCGCACTTCGCCGTGGACGCCGCTCACCAGCTGCCCGCCTCGGTCCGGGTGGCGCACTGGGACGGCCGCGCGTGGGCGCCCGCGTCGAACGTCCGCGTCGACTGGGGCGCCGGCGGGCCGAGCCGCATCACGTTCGATCCGGTGACCACGACGCGGGTCCGGATCACCATGACCAGCCGTGCGCCGGGCACGTCGACCGGCTTCCTCGGCATCGACGAGCTCCAGGTGATCGGAGGCCCGTGATGGCACAGGTGAACCGTCGGACCTTCCTGGGCGGGGTGGCCGCGGCCTACGCGCTCCCGTTCGGCGCGGGCCAGGCGCAGGCGGCGCCGGAGCCACCGCGCCAGGCCGCGCTGACGTGGCTGGAAGGCGGTGCGCCCGCCACCCACGCGGGCACCACCTGGGGTGTGCCGTGGCCACGCGGCGCGTTCGCCAAGGACCAGGCGTTCTCGCTGGTCACGGCCACGGGCGAGCAGGTGCCGGTGCAGTCCTGGGCGACCGGCGTGTGGCCGGACGGCTCGCTGAAGTGGAGCGCGCACGCGATCAGCGGACCCACCGCCGCCGACGGGTACCGGCTGGAACCGGGTCCGGCCCGGGCGCCGGCGCAGGCCGTCACGGTGGAGGACAGGGCGGAGCACGTCATCGTCCGCACCGGCGTGATCGAGGTGACCGTGCGCAAGAGCGGCGCGGACCTGATCGAGCGGATCACGCGCGGCGGTGAGCCGGTCGTGCGGCGCGGGCACCTGGTGTGCCTGCGCCAGGACCACGACGAGGACGAGGACACCGGCGGCGCGAAGCGGGAGAAGTTCGTCAGCGCCGTCAAGAACGTCATCGTGGAGCAGAGCGGTCCGGTGCGGGCCGTGCTGCGGGTCGACGGCGTGCACCGGGCGAAGCGGCGCGAGTGGCTGCCGTTCACCGTGCGGTTCTACTTCTTCGCGGGCACGGACAGCATCAAGATGACGCACACGTTCGTGTGGGACGGCACGGAGGACGACTACCTGCGCGGCCTGGGCATCCGGTTCGCGGTGCCGATGCGGGACGAGCCGCACGACCGGCACGTCCGGTTCGGCGGCGAGGAGGGCGGGTTGCTGCGCGAGGCCGTGCGCGGCATCACCGGCCTGCGACGCGATCCGGGCGCGGCGGTGCGCAGCGCCCAGGTGGCGGGGCGGAAGCTGCCGCCGGTGTCCACTTGGGACACCCGCGTCAGCGGCAGGCTGAACCTGATCCCGACGTGGGGCGACTACAGCCTCAGCCAGCTCACCGCGGACGGTTACGCGATCCGCAAGCGCACCAAGCCCGGCCACACGTGGGTGGACGTGGACGCGGGACGGCGGTCGCCCGGTTTCGGCTACGTCGGCGGCGCGAGCGGCGGCCTGGCGTTCGGGCTGCGCAACTTCTGGCAGCTGCACCCGACGCAGCTCGACGTGCGCGGCGCGGCGGGTGAGGAGGCCGAGGTGACGGTGTGGCTGTGGTCGCCGGACGCGCGGCCGATGGACCTGCGGTTCTACCACGACGGCCTGGGCATGGACACGTTCCCGGAGCAGTTGGAGGGCCTCCAGATCACCTACGAGGACTACGAACCTGGATTCGGCACCGCGTACGGCGTGGCGCGCACCAGCGAGCTGACGTTGTGGGCGGTCGGCTCGACGCCGGACGACGCGAGCCTGGTCGCCATGGCGCAGGCCGTGCAGACGCCGCCGTTGCTGGTCGCGCCGCCGCAGCACCTGCTGGCGGCGGGCGTGTTCGGCGACTGGTCGTTGGTCGACCGCTCGACGCCGGCGCGCGCGGCGATCGAGGACCGGCTGGACTTCCTCTTCGACTACCACCGCGACCAGGTCGAGCAGCGCCGCTGGTACGGGTTCTGGAACTACGGCGACGTGATGCACACCTACGACTCCGACCGGCACCAGTGGCGCTACGACGTCGGCGGGTACGCGTGGGACAACTCGGAGCTGTCCACGGACCTGTGGCTCTGGTACGCCTACCTGCGCAGCGGGCGGGCGGACGTGTTCCGGATGGCCGAGGCGATGACCCGGCACACCGGCGAGGTCGACGTCTACCACCTTGGCCAGTGGAAGGACCTCGGCACCAGGCACAACGTGCTGCACTGGGGGTGCAGCGCCAAGCAGCTGCGCATCAGCACGGCCGCGAACCGGAGGTTCTACTACTTCCTGACCGCCGATGAGCGGGTCGGCGACCTGCTGCGCGAGCTGGTGGACGCGGACCGCACGTTCGTCGCGCTCGACCCGTTGCGCAAGATCCGCACCGAGCCGTACACGCCCGATCCGAAGGCGCTCGCGGTCGGACTCGGCACGGACTGGGGCGCCTTGGCGGCGGCGTGGCTGACGGAGTGGGAACGCGGCGGCGACCCGGTCGCGCGGCAGAAGCTGCTGGGCACGGTCGAGGACATCGGGGCGCTGAAGAACGGCTTCGTCACCGGTGAGGCGCTCTACAACCTGGAGACTGGCCGGTTCGCCACCGATCGGGTGCAGGTGAGCGTGTCGCACCTGTCGGCGGTGTTCGGGTTGGCGGAGATCTGCAGCGAGCTGATCGACCTCCTGGACCGGCCCGCGTTCGAGAAGGCGTGGGTGCAGTACTGCCGGTTGTACGGCGCGACCAGGGAGGAGCAGCAGGCCGAGGTCGGCGGCTCGTGGAACGTCGGCTTCCGCCAGATGCACTCCCGCCTCACCGCGTACGCGGCGGCGCGGACCGGTGACGAGGCGTTGGCGCGGCGGGCGTGGGACGAGTTCTTCGCCGGCCAGGACGGGTACGGCCCGGGGCTGCCGTGGCGGTCGACCAGGGTCGAGGGCCCGAACGCGCTGCGCCCGGTCGACGAGGCGGTGTTCGTGTCGACCAACGCCTCCGCCCAGTACGGACTGGCCGCGATCCAGAACCTCGCCCTGGTGGGCGACGCGCTGCCACCTCAACGGGTGGACCGCTGACCGCTCGGCCACCGTGCCCCGGGGTGCGCTGGGAACACACCCGGAGCACGGCCGGCCGCGGCACCCGCCTGACCGCCGCGTCGCTCGTGCTGCCCGCCGCCGACGCCTGACGGCGGGCGCCCGACGACGCTGACCTCGGGTGCCCGACGACACCGGACCGCGGGCGTCCGGCGACACCTAGCCCCGGGCGCGCGGCACGACCAGGCCCGATTCGTAGGCCGCGACCACCGCCTGGGTGCGGTCGCGCAGGCCGAGCTTGTTCAGCACCCGGCTCACGTGCGTCTTCACCGTCTCCTCCGTGACCACCAGCCGGGCCGCGACCTCGGTGTTCGACAGGCCCTCCGCGATCAGCCGCAGCACCTGCGTCTCCCGCGGCGTGAGGGTGGACAGGGCGGTCCCGGACGTGGCCGGCTCGGGGCGCAGCCGGGCGAACTCGCTGATCAGGCGGCGGGTCACGGTCGGCGCCAGCAACGCCTCGCCGGCCGCGACCACCCGCACCGCGTCGAACAGCTGCTCCGCCGTCACGTCCTTGAGCAGGAAGCCGCTGGCGCCCGCGCGCAACGCGTCGTAGACGTACTCGTCCAGGTCGAACGTGGTCAGGATCAGCACCCGCGGCCCGTCGGCGAGCCGGCGCGTGGCCTCGATGCCGTCCACGCCCGGCATCCGCACGTCCATCAGCACCACGTCGGGTGACAGCTCGCGGCAGACGCGCACCGCCTCCCCGCCGTCGGACGCCGTGCCGACGACGGTGAAGTCGGGTTGCGTGTCGAGCAGCGCGGCGTACCCGGTGCGGATCACCTGGTGGTCGTCGGCGACCACGATCCGGACGGCGCTCACCCGGCCGCCCCCGTCGGCAGGCTCGCCTCGACCAGGAATCCGCCCACGGCCGTCGTGCCCGTGTGCAACCGGCCGCCGACGGCCGCCGCCCGTTCGCGCATGCCGGTCAGCCCGTGCCCACCGGACGGCGCCGCGCCGCGTGGGCCGGGCCCGTTGTCCCTGATGCGCAACCGCAACGCCTCCTCGGTGTAGTGCAGCTCCACGTCGACCGCCGCGCCGGGCGCGTGCCGCCGCGCGTTGGTGAGGGCTTCCTGGACGATCCGGTACGCGGCCAGCTCCACACCGGGGTCCAGCGGGCCGGGCGTGCCGGAGACGATGAGCCGCGCGCCCGCGCCGGACGTGTCGCGCACGTCGTCGAGCAGTTCGTTGAGCTGCGGCAACCCCGGCTGCGGGCGGCGGTCCGCGACCTCCTCCGGCGCGTCGGACCGCAGCACGCCCAGCAACCGCCGCATCTCGGTCAGCCCGGCCCGCGCGGTGTCGCCGATCTCCGCCAGCCGCTGCGCGCCGGCGGCGGGCATGCCGGGCGTGGTCAGCCGGGCCGTCTCCGCCTGCACCGCGATCATCGAGATGTGGTGCGCCACGACGTCGTGCAGCTCGCGCGCGATCCGGGCCCGCTCGCCGCGCGCGGTGTGCTCCAGCAGGCTCCCGGCCACGGCCTGCCGGGCGGCCCGGTGCACCAGCGCCTCGCCGCGCGCCCACCGGGCGACCCCGACCCACCCCGCCGCCAACGCCGACGACGCCGCCAGCACGGTCATCGCGTCCGCGTCGCGCACCAGGGCCAGCACCGGGTACGGCACGGCCAGGCAGGTCGCCAGGACCTGGCCACCGACCCGTCCCAGCCGGTACAGCACGATCAGCTGCGCGCCGAGGCCCGCCGCCGTGAGGCCGTGGAACAACCCGAGCGACAGCACGGCCGCCGCCGTCACCGCGACCGCGGCGGGCGCCGGGCGCAGGAACGCCGCCGGCGCGGTGGTCGCCAGGGCCAGCACCCCGAGCACCAGGACGAGCTGCGGGTCGGCGCCGCCGGTCACCGCCCGCGCCACCGCCTCGCCCACCGCGCCCGCGCCCAGCAGCGCCACGACGCCCCCCGGCACGCGCGGGCCGTCGGCCAACCGCCGGGCCCACCCCTCATCGCTCACCGGGTCATTGTCGTCGCCGACCCGCGCCGACGCGTCACCGCAGGTGGTGACACCGGCATCCCTCTCAGGAGGGATGCGCCTCCCCCGCGTCGGCGAGGCGGAGACGGCTCTCCCGCGTGACGACCCGACCCGGGCCGCGCTCCTAGCCTTCCCGGCATGGAAGCAACCATCGAAGTCTCCGGGCTGCGCAAGCGGTACGGGCCGACCGTGGCGCTGGACGGGATGACGTTCACCGTCGCACCGGGCAAGGTCACCGGCTTCGTCGGGCCCAACGGCGCGGGCAAGTCCACCACGATGCGGGTGATCCTCGGCCTCGACTCGGTCGACGAGGGCCGTGCGCTGGTCGGCGGCCGGCCGTACCGGACCCTGCGGCACCCGTTGCGACAGGTCGGGTCCCTGTTGGACGCGTCGGCGCTGCAGCCCGGTCGCACCGGCCGCAACCACCTGCTGTGGCTGGCCCACTCGCAGGGCCTCGGCGCGCGGCGGGTGGACGAGGTCGCCGAACGGGTCGGCCTGACCTCGGCGATCCGGCGCAAGGCCGGCGGCTACTCGTTGGGCATGCGGCAGCGGCTCGGCATCGCGGCGGCGCTGCTCGGCGACCCGCCGGTGCTCGTGCTGGACGAGCCGGTGAACGGCATGGACCCCGAGGGCATCCGGTGGGTGCGCGGTTTCCTGCGGTCGCTGGCGGCCGAGGGCCGGGCGGTGCTGGTGTCCAGCCACCTGATGAGCGAGTTGCAGGACACCGCCGACCACGTGGTGATCGTCGGCCGGGGCAAGGTCATCGCCGACGTCGGCGTGGCGGAGCTGATCGAGGCCGCATCCGGCGAACGGGTCACGTTGCGCACCAGCGCCCGCACGCCGGCGACGACGGTGCTGGCACGGGCGGGCGCGACGGTCGCCGTGACCGGCGCCGACACGCTCACCGTCACCGGGCTGTCCGGTGAACGGGTGGTGGCGCTGCTGGGCGAGCACGCGGTGCCGTTCTCCGAGGTGTCGGCGCACCGCGCGTCCCTCGAAGAGGCCTACATGGAGCTGACCAGGGACGCGGTCGAGTTCCACGCGGCCGAGGGCGCGCGATGAGCGGGCCGGACGGGTTCGGGCACGTGCTGCGCGCCGAGTGGACGAAGCTGCGCACCGTGCGCGGCTGGGTGCTCGGCCTGGTCGCGGCGGCGCTGGTGATCCTGCTGATGGGGCTGTTCGCCGCGGCGGCGAGCAACTTCTCGTGCAGCGGCCCGAACGGCGCGCCGTGCGCGGGCAGCACGCCGCCGACGGGTCCGGGCGGCGAGCCGGTCGTCGACAGCTTCTCGTTCGCGCACCAGGCGCTCACCGGCGACGGCAGCATCACCGCCCGCGTGACGTCGCTGACCGCCGTGTCCTCTTCGGACGGTCAGGCGCCGGTCGAGGACACGCAGCCGTGGACCAAGGGCGGGATCATCGTCAAGGCGAGCACCACGCCGGGATCGCCGTACGCCGCGTTGATGCTGACGGGCGGCCACGGCGTGCGGTTGCAGCACAACTTCACCGGCGACGTCGCGGGCACGCTGCACGCGACGCCGAGCTGGCTGCGCCTGACCCGGTCGGGCGACACGATCACCGGCCACGAGTCGCCCGACGGCGCGACCTGGCACCTCGTCGGCTCGGTCACCCTCCCCGGGCTGCCGTCGACCGTGCGGGCCGGGCTGTTCGCGGCCTCGCCGCACCACGAGGTGATCACCGAGTCGTTCGCCGGCGCCAGCGGCGAGAGCTACCCGACGCGGGCGACCGCCGAGTTCGACCGGATCGGGCTGGAGGGCTCGTGGCCGGACCGGAAGTGGGTCGGTGAGGACGTCGGCGACCTGGGCGGGCCGCGCGCGGGCGCCGGGGCGGGCACCGGGTTCGAGGAGACCGCCGACGGGGTCGCGGTGAGCGGGTCGGGCAACATCGCGCCGGTCGTGGCCGGGCGCGGTGGGCTCGGCAAGACGGTCGAGGGTCGGCTGGTCGGCGCGTTCGCCGGGCTGATCGCGGTCATCGTGGTCGCGGCGACGTTCATGACCTCGGAGTACCGGCGCGGCCTGATCCGCACGAGCCTCAGCGCCAGCCCGCGGCGCGGTCGGGTGCTGGCGGCGAAGGCCGCGGTGATCGCGGCGGTCACGTTCGTCACCGCGCTGGCCGCGGCCCTGATCACGGTGCCGTTGGTCCGGGCGGTGGAGGTGGACAAGGGGTTCTTCCTGTTCACCGTGCCGACCGCGACCGAGGTGCGGGTGATCGTCGGCACGGCGGCGTTGCTCGCGGTGGCGGCGGTGCTCAGCCTGGCCGTCGGCACGGTGCTGCGGCGCAGCGCGGGCGCGGTGGCGGTGGTGATCGTGGCGATCGTGCTGCCGTACGTGCTGGCGATCGCGTCCGTGCTGCCGACCGGGCCGTCGGACTGGCTGCTGCGGGTCACGCCGGCCGCCGCGTTCGCCGTCCAGCAGAGCTTGCCGGAGTACCAGCAGGTCACGGCGAACTACGCCCCCGCCGACGGCTACTTCCCGTTGAGCCCGCTGGGTGGGTTCGCGGTGCTGTGCGGCTACACGGCGGTCGCGCTCGGTGTGGCGTTCTCCGTGCTGCGGAGGAGGGACGCGTGAGGGAAGCGCTGCACGTGGAGTGGACGAAGCTGCGCACGGTGGCGGGCACGGCGTGGCTGCTGGCCGGGGTGGTGCTGCTGACCGTGGCGCTGGGGGTGGCGGCGTCGGTCGCCTGCGCCGACACGGGGTGCGGGGACCCGGCGAAGACCAGCCTGACCGGGATCGCGTTCGGCCAGGCCGTGGTCGCCGTGCTGGCCGTGCTCGCGGTGGGCGGCGAGTACGGCACGGGGATGATCCGGGTGACGTTCGCCGCGCTGCCGCGCCGGTCGACCGTGCTGGCGGCGAAGGCGGCCGTGGTCGGCGCGCTGGTGCTGGTGGCGGGCGGGGCGGCGGTGCTCGTGTCGGTGCTGGCGGGGCGGGGCGTCCTGTCGGGGGTCGCGGTGCTGTCGCTGGGCGACGGGCCGGTGCTGCGCGCGGCCGTCGGCTCCGTGCTCTACCTGGTGCTGGTCGGGCTGCTGAGCCTGGGCGTGGCCGTCCTGGTGCGTGACGCGGCGGCGGCCATCGGAGTGGTGCTCGGGCTGCTGTACCTGTTCCCGGTCGTGGCCGCGGTGGTGTCCGACCCCGACTGGTTCAAGCGCTTGCAGCGGATCAGCCCGATGACGGCGGGGCTGGCGGTGCAGGCCACCACGAACGTCGAGGGCCTGCCGATCAGCCCGTGGGCGGGTCTGGGCGTGCTCGGGCTGTGGGCGGCCGGCGCGCTCCTGGTCGGCGGTCTGGCACTCCGGCTGCGTGACGCCTAGGGCTTCGTCGGCCGGGGCAGCAGCAGGTGCACGGCGAAGCCCGCCAGCGTCGTCAGGACCACCTGGTAGAGGATCGAGAGCCGCGGGTCGCTGCCGACGGTGAACACCGCGTCCAGCCCGGTGGTCGCCACGCCGGCGAGGGTGAGCAGGCCGGTCACGTGCCAGCCGAAGAAGCCCGCCGCCCAGGCGACCAGCGGCCAGCGGTTGCGGTCGGGGCGGCGCAGGACCAGGTAGGTGGAGAGCGCGGCGCCGGCGTTGAAGAGCACGCCGACGACCGTGAGCTCGGCCAGGTCGCCGGACAGCAGCGTCGACAGCGTCTGAGCGACGACGAGCGCGATCATCGACCAGCATCCGACCCGGGTCTTGTCCACGGCGCGGATGCTAGGGCACCGGCCCGGACCCGGACGAGGTGACGTGGTCCCGATCAGCTCGGCCCCCCTGACGCGGGTGGGGCCGGCTGCCCGGGCTTTGCTCGCCGTCGTCCGGGCCGGCGCCCGGGTCGCAGTCGCCTGAGCCGCCGTGTCCGGGCCGTCGTCGGGTGATCGATAGGCTGGTCGGATGCGCGTGTTGTTCACCTTCATCGGCGGGTTGGGCCACTTCCAGCCGTTGGTGCCGTTCGCCTCGGCCGTGGTCGCGGCCGGGCACACCGTCGCGGTCGCGGCCGGGCCGAACCGGTGCGAGGCGGTCGAGGCCGCCGGGTTCACCGCGCTCCCGGTGGGTGAGGGAGGACGGCCCGAGCCCTCGGAGGTCGGGCCGCTGCTCGCGCCCGACCGGGAGCGGGACGACCAGGAGCTGCGGGACGGGTTCGTGCGGCGGGGTGCGGCCGAGCGGGTGCCGTTGTACCTGGAGCTGTTCGAGCGGTGGCGGCCGGACGTGGTGGTGTGCGAGGAAGTGGACTTCGGCAGCGTGCTCGCGGCCGAGAAGCTCGGCCTGCCCTACGCGAACGTGCAGGTCATCGCGTCGGGCGCGTTCGTGCGGCCGGCGGTGGTCGGCGAGCCGATCGGCGAGCTGCGCGCCGGCCTCGGCCTGCCGCCCGACCCGGACCTGGAGATGCTGCACCGGCGGCTGCTGCTGTCGCCGTTCCCGCCGAGCTTCCGCGATCCGGCGTTCCCCTTGCCGGGCACGGCTTTCCCGATCCGCCCGCCGGTCGGTCCGATCGGCCGGTCCGACCCGCCGACCGCGTACTTCACCCTGGGCACGGCGTTCAACGCCGAGTCCGGCGACCTCTTCTCGCGGGTGCTGGCCGGGCTGCGCGACCTGCCGGTGGACGTGATCGCCACGGTGGGCAGGCACCTCGACCCGGCCGCGTTCGGCCCGCAACGGCCCGGCGTGCGCATCGAGCGCTACGTGCCGCAGGAGACGGTGCTGCCGCACTGCGACCTGGTGATCTCGCACGGCGGTTCGGGCAGCGTGATCGGCGCGTTGGCGCACGGCTTGCCGACCGTGCTGCTGCCGTTGGGCGCCGACCAGCCGCAGAACGCCGACCAGTGCGCGCGGCTGGGCGTGGGCCGGGTGCTGGACCCCGTCGCCGCCACGCCGCAGGACGTGCGGGCCGCGGTCGCGGAGGTGTTGGCCGATCCGGGTTACCGGCAGGCAGCGGAGCGCGTGCGGGCGGAGATGCTCGACCTGCCCGAGCCCGCGCGGGCGGTGCCGTTGCTGGAGCGGCTGGCCGGCTGACTACCCGATCCGGTCGCGGTTGCCGGTCGGCACGATGAGACCGCTCTCGTAGGCGACCACGACGGCCTGCGCGCGGCTGGCCAGGGCCAGCTTGCCCATCATCCGCTTGACGTGCGTCTTCACCGTCGCTTCGCTGAGCACGAGGCGTTGGGCGATCTGGGCGTTGGTCAGGCCGTTGCCGACCAGGCGGAGCACCTCGGTCTCCCGCGCGGTCAGGGCGGCCAGCTGCGGCGCGCCGACGGCGGTGGCGCGGTGGTGCTGGGCGTAGGTCTCGATCAGCCGGTGGGTGATGTGCGGCGCGATGAGGATGTCGCCGGCGGCGATGGTGCGGACGGCGGAGATGATCCGCTCCGGCGGGGTGTCCTTGACCAGGAACCCGGACGCGCCCTCGCCCAACGCGGTGTAGACGTACTCGGGCAGGTCGAACGTGGTCAGCACGACGATCCGGGGCGGGTCCTCGCGATCGCGGTCCGGCTGCCGGCTGTCGGGCTCCCGGTCGCGGTCGTGGTCGCGGTCGCGGTCGTGGTCGCGGTCGCGGTCGTGGTGGGCGGCCAGGATCTGGCGCGTGGCGGCGATGCCGTCCAGGACGGGCATCCGGATGTCCATCAGGATCACGTCGGGCGAGGTTTGGGCGGCCATCGCCACCGCCTGACCGCCGTCGGCGGCCTCGCCCACGACCTCGAAGCCCGGCGCGGCGGTGAACAGGGCGACCAGGCCGGCCCGGATGAGCGCCTGGTCGTCGGCGATGAGCACGCGGATCGTCACCGGGCCGCCACCTCGCCCATCGGCAGCCGCAGGACCACGCCGAACCCGCCCTCGGCGATCGGGCCGGCGGTGAGCACGCCCCCGTACAGCTCGGCGCGTTCCCGCATCCCGCGGATGCCGTGCGGCTCGTGGTCCGGGCCCGACGCGCCCGGCGCCGCCCGGCCGTCGTCGGTCACCTTCAGCACCAGCGTCTGCTCGCCGTACTCGACCTCGATCCGCGCACGCGCCCGCCCCGCGTGCTTGAGCACGTTGGTCAGCGACTCCTGCACCACCCGGTAAGCGCACAGGTCCGGGCCCGGCCGCAGCTCGCGCACCTCGCCGCTGATCACCACGTCGACCGGCAACCCCGCGCCCCGGGCCCGGTCCACCAGCTCCTCGAGAGCCGCCAACCCGGGCTGCGGCCGGTAGTCGTCGTCGTGGTCCACGCGCAGCACGTCGAGCAGGCGGCGCATCTCGGTCAACGCCTCACGGCTCGTGTCGCCGACCGTCGTGATCGCCTTGCGCGCGGTCGCCAGGTCGGTGTCCAGCACGTACCCCGCGACACCGGCCTGCAAGGAGATCACCGACATGTGGTGCGCGACGATGTCGTGCAGCTCGCGCGCGATGCGCACCCGCTCGTCGGCCACCGCCCGCGCCGCCTCCTCCGCCAGCCGCTCGGCCCGCTGCGCCCAGCGCTTCGTGCCCTCGCCGAGCATCCACGCGCCCGCCACGACCAGCACCGACTGCGCCACCTCGGACCACGAGCCCGCGGCGACGCCCAGGAACGCCAGCACCACGACCGCCGCCGTCGCCGCGAACGTCACCGCGGCCGCGAGCCGGGACCGCAACGTCGCCACGGTGAACATGCCGACCAGCGCGCCGACGCCGCCACTGGGCAGGCCGCCGAACCCGACCAGGCCGTAGCAGGCCAGCGCGCCCAGCATCACCACCATCGTGGCCACCGGCGCGAGCTGGCGCAGCGCGATCGGCGCGACGGTCAGCGCGGCCACCGGGTACGCCGCCCAGTCGGACCCGCCGCCGGTCTGGCTCACGGCGGTCGCCACGGTCAACGTCGTCAGCACCACCGCGAGCAGCAGGTCGAGCCGGATCGGCTTGATCGTGGCCAGCACCAGCCCAAAGTAGTCGCGCGCCGGGGCGCCCGTCGCCACCCCGTGGGCGGATTCCCCACTACCCCCACGGGGGTAGGTCGAGATGCCGTCGTGGGGCGACGACGCCGACCGCCGCGAGCCCTAACGTTCGGTGACATGAAACGACTCTGCGCGACAGCGGTGGTCGGGGCGCTGGTCCTCGCCACCGCGGGCACGGCCCACGCCCGCACCGACACCACCACCCTCCAGCGGCACGCCGACGCGTTGCTGGCGCAGGGCGCGCCCGGCGTGCTGGTCGAAGTGGACACTCCGCGCGGTGACGTGCGGGTGCGCAGCGGCCACGGCGACGTCGACCGGCGCACGCCCGTGCCGTGGCGGGCGAAGTTCCGCATCGGCAGCTACACCAAGCCGTTCGTGGCCGCGACCGTGCTGCAGCTGGTCGGCGAGGGCCGGGTGTCCCTGGACGACACCGTCGAGCGGTGGCTGCCCGGTGTCGTCGCCGGCCACGGCAACGACGGCGCGAAGATCACCGTGCGGCACCTGTTGCAGCACACCAGCGGCCTGGTCGACTACGTCGGCCAACTGCCGGAGCTGTTCCTGGAGGACGAGTTCGAGGACGTCCGGTTCCGGACCTACCGGCCGGAGCAGCTCGTCGCGCTCGCCGTGCGGCAGCGGCCGGACTTCCAGCCCGGCGAGCGGTGGAAGTACTCCAACACCGGTTACGTCCTGGCCGGGATGATCATCGAGCGGGTCACCGGCAACACCTGGCAGCACGAGGTGCGCACCCGCCTCGTCGAGCCGCTCGGCCTGCGCGACACCCACCTGCCGGGCACGTCGCCGTTCCTGCCCCGGCCGCACGCCACGGCGTACGAGCGGTTCCCGGAGAAGGGCCTGGAAGCCGACCCCGAGGACCCGCGGTACGGCCGCGCCCTCGACGTGACCCACTACAACCCGTCCTGGGGCGGGGCGGCCGGCGACATGATCAGCACCACCGAGGACGGCAACGAGTTCCTCAAGGCGCTGGTCGGCGGCAAGGTGCTGCGGCCCGCGCAGCTCGCCGAGATGACGAGGACCGTGCGCGCGCCGGACCTGGACGAGGGGTGGGCGGGCGCCGCGTACGGGCTCGGTCTCATGTGGATCCCGAACGCGTGCGGCGGCTACTGGTCGCACGGCGGCGACATCCCCGGCTTCAAGACCCGCAACGGCGTGACGGCCGACGGCAGGCGCAGCGTGATGGTGTCGATCAACACCGACTCGATGGTGGCCGGGCCCGGCGCGCCCGAGCTGGACCAGGACGTCACCAAGGACCTCGTCGACCACGCGCTCTGCGGTCTCAAGTAGACCCGGGGCGGCGGTGGGGCGCCCGCGTGGTTGCCCCGCCGCTGCCTCACGTCCGCGAGGCGTCCCGGACCAGCAGGGCCGCCTGCACCCGGTTCTGACAGCCCAGCTTGGCCAGGATGCGGCTCACGTACGTCTTGATCGTGGCCTCGCTCATGTGCACGCGGCGGCCCACCTCGGCGTTCGACAGGCCCTCCGCCACCAGCGCGACGACGTCCGACTCGCGCGGCGTGAGCGCGGCGAGCCGGCGTGCGGCGTCCTCGTCGCGCCCGTCCACCGCGACCATCCCGAGCACGTGCCGCGTCACGGCGGGCGACAGGTAGGCCTCACCGGCGTGCACGGCCCGCACGGCGCGGATCAGCTCGTCCGGCGCGCAGTTCTTCAGCACGAACCCGTCGACCCCCTGCCGCAGCGCCAGCCGGACGTTGGCCTCGTCGCCGAACGCGGTCAGCACCACGACCCGCGGTCCGCTCAACGCGGCGGCCGCGGCCAGGCCGCCCATCACCGGCATGGCGAGGTCGAGGAGCGCCACGTCCACGCGGTGCCGGCGGGCGGCGTCCACGGCTTCGCGGCCGTCGGCCGCCACCGCGACCACGTCGAGGTCTCCCGCCGACTCCAGCACCGCCCGGATGCCCGCGGTGATCAGCGGTTCGTCGTCGGCGATCAGCACCTTGATCACGACACCGCCTCCACGCGGTCCGGCACGACGGGCAGCATCGCGGTCACCCGGAACCCGCCCGGCTCCTCGTGCACGCGCAGCAGGCCGCCGGCGGCCCGGACGCGGTCGGCCAGGGTCGCCAACCCCGTGCCCCGCGCGTCCCGGACGTGGCCGCGCGTCGGGTTGGCCACGGCGAGCAGCAACGCGTCGGGCTGCCAGTCCAACGACACGACCACCGGCTCGCCGGGCGCGTGCCGGGCGGCGTTGGTCAGCCCTTCCTGCACGACCCGGTAGGCGGCGTGGCCCGCGTCGCCGGTCGCGAGCGGTCGGGCGGTGCCCGAGCGCTCGACGGTCACCGCGACGCCCGCACGGCGGAACTCCGCCACCACCTCGTCGACGCCCGCCAGCCCCGGCGAGTCGCGCAGGGTGGCCACGACGGCGTGCAGCTCGTCCACGGCGGTGCGGGCGGCGTGCGCGAGGTTGCGCGCCACCGGGCGCTGCTCGGCCGGGAGCGGGGCCACCTCCAGCGCCGCCGCCTGCACCGAGACCAGGCTGAGCCACCGGCCGAGCGAGTCGTGCATGTCCACCGCGATGCGCAGCCGTTCCCGCAACCGCTCCCGCTCGGCGTGCAGCCGCCGTTCCCGGCGCAGCCGCTCGGCCTGCCTGGTCAGGTGCACGCCGGCGACCAGCGGCAACGCCACCAGCAGCACGACGCGGGCCAGCGCGGGCCACGGCTCGGGCTCCAGCCGCTGCGTCGGCACCAGCAGCACGGCGGGGTAGGCGAACGCGGCGACGACGGTCAGGGTCAGGTCCCGGCGCGAGGCGACGTGCCGCCCGGCCTCGTGGCTCGTGCACGCCAGCAGGGCCAACCCACCGCCCGTGACCAACGCCGACGTCACCGCGATCGGGAACGCCACCAGCGGTCGCCGGGCGGCGAGGAGCATCACCAGCGCGGTCAGCGCGGCGTGGGCGGCCAGGCCACCGGCCGACATGCCCTCCAGCCACCCCAACGCGGTGTCGGCCACCACCACTGCGAGCAGCAGCGCAGTCCTCGCCATGGCCGCCACCCTAGCCGGCCGCGCCGCGCCGTCCACTTTCGTGGACACCGCCGACGACGATCGCGAACAGCGGCCGGCGGCCCGGTCTCCCTAGCGTCGGCGGCGTGATCAAACTCCTGCTACCGCTGCTGCTCCTCGTGCCGCCGCACGCCGACCGGCCGCCGGAGAACCTCGACTGGCAACCCTGTCCCGGCGACAGCGCGGTCGCCGCCGAGTGCGCCGACCTGCCCGTGCCCGTGACCTCGACCCGGACCGCCACGTTGAAGCTCGCCCGCCTGACCGCCACCGGGGTCCGCAAGGGCACGGTCATGGTCAACTTCGGCGGACCGCAGGGCGACCAGATCGCCATCATGCGGTCCAGGCCGGGGATCTTCGACCGGATCCGCGAGTCGATGGACGTGGTGACCTGGGACCCGCGCGGCTACCCCGGCCTGAGCGGTCCGGTCCTGAACTGCGACTGGCGACTGCTGCGCACGCCGCGCTTCCCCACCGACCCGGCCGCGTTCGACCGGCTCGTCGCCGACAACCGCGCGCGGGGCGACCGGTGCCGCGACACCGACCCCGACCTGTTCGACCACATGGACTCGGGCAGCGACGCCCGTGACGTGGAGGCCATCCGGGTCGCGCTCGGCGAGCGGCGGGTGAACTTCATCGGCACCTCGTACGGCGGCGTGATCGCGCAGGCCTACGCCCGGCGGTACCCGCACCGCGTGCGCACCGTATACGTCGACGGCACCGGCAACCACAGCGCGCGTGACTGGGACCGCGAGCTCGACGCCATCGCCCGGGACAACGAGGCGTTCGCGAGGCGGTTCCTGGACTGGGCCGGGCCGGGGGTCGAGCAGCGGTGGCAGGCGCTGGTCGCCAAGGCCGACGCCGAGCCGGTCCCCGCCCTCACGGTCGGCGTCGCCTACGACGGCACGCAGTTGCAGGCGCTCGCGTTCGGCAATCTGCGGGGCGGTCCCGACCGGTGGGCCGAGGTGTCCCGGGCCATCGCGGCGGCCGAGGCCGGTGACGCGTCCGGTTTCGCCCCGCCGCCGGGCCGTGACCCGTACCCCGGGCTGCCCGGCGGCGGGGTGAAGGAGTGCCTGGACTTCCCGCACTCCGACTTCCGGCAGGTCACGCGGACCGTCGAGCGGCTGCGGCGGATCGCGCCGAACACCGGCGCGTCGTTCCCCCTGGCCTGGCACCTGCCGCTGACGTGCACGGGCTGGCCGACGCCGACGGCCAACCCGCCCGCGCCGCTGCCGGCGGGGCTGCCGCCGTTCCTCGGCGCGGGCACCTGGATGGACCACGCGCCGACGAAGCGGGTCACGGACCAGGTCGCGGGCAGCCGCACGATCTTCCACGACGGGCCGGGTCACAACCTGTTCGCGGCGATGATGAACCCGTGCGTCGTCGAGCACGTGAGCGCCTACGTCACCGACCGCCGCCTGCCGCCCGCGAACGCGACCTGTCCCTGACCGCGCCCACCGACCGGGCCGCGGACAGGCCATGATGTACGGCGTGGAGTCCACCCGTGTGGACCGCTGGCTGTGGGCGGTCCGGCTGACCAAGACCCGATCCGACGCCGCGGCGGCGTGCAAGGGCGGGCACGTGCGCGTGAACGACCGGCCGGCCAAGCCCGCCACGGCGGTGTCACCCGGTGACGAGGTGCGTGCACGAGTGGGTGACACGACCCGGATCGTGGAGGTCGTCCGGGTGATCCAGAAACGCGTCGGCGCGGCCGACGCGGTCGGCTGCTTCATCGACCGGACCCCGCCGCCACCGCCGCCGACGGAAGCGCCCGCGCAGGTCGCCCGTCGTGACCGCGGCGCGGGCCGGCCGACCAAGCGCGAACGCCGGGTCCTGGACAAGTTCCGCACCGGCCAGTGATGAGGCCACGGGTCCGCCACCGGGTGGCGGACCCGTGCGTCGGCCGGATGGCGTTCAGCGGGCCTGGACTGTTCGGGTGAATCAGGCGACATCCGTCTAACGGGCTACCCAGTCGAAGCGATCAAGGAAAGGACGGCGTGCTCGCGTGGGGCGGCCCGCACCGCCGCGGTGGGAGGTGCGGTGGACCGGAAGCGGCGGGACGAGCGGAACGCACGGGTGGGGCTGGCGCGGTGGCGGCTGCGGGAGGGCGACTCGGCGGTGATCGCGGGCCGGTTCCCGGAGGCCGCCGACCTGTACGCCGTCGCGGGCTACGAGCTGGCCGGCCTCGACCGCCGCGACCGCGAGGTCGCCGTGCTGCTGGCCCAGGCGCTGGCCGGGCACGGGCGGATGGACGTGGAGCTCGGCAACCCGCGGCGCGCGCTGGAGACGTTGGCGAACGCCCTCGACCTGGTCGAGCAGGCCGAGCCGAACGGCGTGCTGCACGCGAAGGTGCTCGCCTGCCGCGGGTGCGCCCTGCGTGACACGGGAGCGCTGGACGAGGCGGTCACGGCGTTCGCCGGGGCGTTGGCGATCCAGCGGAACGTGGACCGGACCGGCGAGACGGTGGTGTGCACGCTCGCCGAGCTGTCCCACGCGTTCCGGCTCCAGGGCGAGGGGCGTGCCGCCGAGCAGGCCGCCCGGGAAGCCGTCGCGCTGGCCGAGCGGATCGAGCCCGGCGGCCTCGCGGCGGCGGTCGCCCACCACACCCTGCGGCAGGCGTTGGACGACCTCGGGCGGGTGGACGAGGCCGAGGCGCACCTCACCCGCAGCATCGACCTCCTGCTGCGGCACGCGCCCGACGCGTCCGTGACCGCCGACGCCGTCGACCGGTGGTGCGAGGTCGTGCTGGCGCGGGAGGGACCGCACGACGCGCTGCCCGGCATCGACCGGCACCTCGCCGTGATCGAGCCGCGGGCGACCGGCGCGCCCGTGGTCGGCGTGCTGCGGCTGTGGCGCGGCATCGGCCTGGCCTCGCTCGGTTCCGACGAGGCCGACACCGAGGCGTTGCGCGAGTTCGAGACCGCCGAGCGCGTCCTGTCCGGCCGGCCGGACCAGGCCGAGCGGGCCGCCCGCGCCGAGGCCAAGCGGACGGCCCTGCTGTCGTGGCACCAGCGCCCGGAGTCCGTCGAACGCCCGACGTTCTAGCGCCGCGTGAACCGGCGGTGCTGCGCGGCCACCACCTCCGCCGACGCGGCGACGTCCAGGAACATCAGCGAGTCCACCCGGCAGGTGCACGGGTTCCGCTCGGCGGTGTCCTGCGGGAAGCTGCCGCCCACCTTGATGCCCCTCGGGTCGGTGGCCGACGTGCCGGTGCCGTCGACCTGCCAGGGGTCGCCGGGCACGGTGTAGGAGCCGGGCAACGGGCGTCCGTCGCGGTAGAGCGCCATCCGGCCCGTGGTGAAGTCGAACGTGGCCGCCAGGTGCACCCAGCGGTTCGGCGGCAGCACCTGCTGCCAGTCCGCGTCGGCGGCGTAGGTCTGGGACGCGCCGCCGTCGGTCCGGCGGCCGAGGGCGACCAGCCGGAGCCTGCCGTCGACCTCGAACGCCTCGATCAGCGCGCGGACGGCGTGCCCTTCGGAGTCACCGCTGAGCAGGCCCGCGAGCCCGACCGCGCCGTGACCCGGGCTGGGGTTGGCGCCCGTCTGCTTGAACCAGCCCATGATGGTGATCCCCTCGACACCGTTGAACGCCCGCAACGACTCGGCGCCGTCCTCGTCCCACACGCCCGCTTTCCAGTCGTCGTTCGCGCCGGGTTGCGGTCGCAGCTCCAGGGCGTGGCCACCGCCGGGGAACGCGGCGTCGCGGGTGCGCATCCGATCGCCGCCGTTGACGAGCCGGAACAGGGTCCGCGACCGGCCGAGGTCGATCTCGCGGCCGTCGTCGACGGGGAACGGGTGCTCGAAGTCGTAGTGCGCCACCAGGTCGCGCGCCACCTCGGGCGTGACCTCGGACCTCGGGCCCTCGCGCGTGCCGACGACCCGCCAGATCCGGCCGTCCGCCTTGGCCAGCAGGTACAGCTCGCCGGCGGCGTCCGTGCCGAAGCGCAGGTCGACGCGTCCGTCGCCGACGAGGTCGGCCATCCGCCGCTCGGTGCCGTCGGTGTCGAACACCTTGAGCTCGTGCAGCGGCGCCGGTGGCTCGCCGCGCCTCATCCGCGCCACGTCGGTGGCGAAGACGCGGCCGTCGACCAGGTCGCCGAAGACGTACTTGCCCCGCAGGCCCGGCACGGCGCTGCCCCGGTAGACCTGGCCGCCGGAGATGGCGTGGCCGCTGTCGGTGGTGCACGGCCAGCCGGCGGGCCGGTCGTGGTCGTAGGCGGCCACCGGGTAGACGTAGCCGCGGCCGGGGTCGTCGGCCGGGAGCGGGTAGACGTGGCACTGGTCCTCGTGGCGGTAGGCGAACGCGCCCTCCCGCCTGCTCCAGCCCAGGTTGTCGCCCGCGCGGACCTCGTACACGGCCTCGATCGAGTGCTGGCCGATGTGCCCGACGTACAGCGCGTGGTCGCCGCCGCGGTCCCACGTGAACCGGTGCGGATCGCGCATGCCGTAGGCGAAGATCTCGCCGAGCGCGCCGGGGCGGCCGACGAACGGGTTGGCGGCCGGGATGCCGTACCGCCCGCCGGGGCCGTTCGTGCCGGCCGGGTCGATGCGCAGGATCTTGCCCGCCGGGTTGCCGAGGTCCTGGGGCACGTCGGAGGTCACGCCGATGCCGCCGTCGCCGACGGCCAGGTACAGCAGGCCGTGGTCGGGGTCGCCGGGGCGGGCGGTGGGGTTGAAGTCGATCTGCTGCACGGCGTGGACGTAGGTGGCGAAGCCGTAGCGGAAGAGCTCGCGGCGCGTGCCGGTGAAGACGTCGGCGGAGGGGTCGGTGGCCGTCCACTCCGACACCACGCTCTGGACGACCGCGTTGGGCTGGTTGGGATAGGTCGGCGTCTCGGTGTCGATCGCGCCCTCGCCCTCGGTGTGGACGGTGTAGAGCTTGCCGTTGCGGGCGAAGTCGGGGTGGAAGGCGACGAACCCGAACCCGCTGCCCATGCCGCGGCCGGAGAAGAAGTTCGGGAAGCGCGCGGCGAAGTCGAGGTAGACGTGCCGGGTGTCGCCGTCGAGCAGGTGCAGCGGCCCGTTGAGGTCGGGCACGTACCGCCGCCCCGACCCGTCCGGCACCTCACCGACGAAGTTGATCCGGTTGTGCCGGTTGAGGCGGGTGTCGGTGGTGGGCGGGGTCGGTGTCGAGGCGGGCAGCCGCGCCACCTCGTCGAGCACGAGCCCGAGCCGCGACCGGATGGGGTCCTGCGGGATCGGGTCGGCTATCGGGTCGTCCGGCGAGCCTCCCGCCGGCACCGCAACGGAGACCACCACGGCCACCGCGAGCACCACTGCCCACCACCTGCTCTTGCCCATCGCTGACCTCCCGACAGGGCCCGGAACTGTCGGACCCCTTGGATAGAATCGAATCCAGGGTTCCCCTGGGCGGCGACCCCTGCGAAGCACTGCGGTTGCCGGGTCAAGGGCGCGACCGTGGCGAAGCGCCGCGGTCGCCCGGCGGAGCCGATCCCGCCGACGGTGACGTGCGACGCGTCGAGCGGCACGAGGGTCGAAGGCGGAGGACGCGAGCCGGTCCTGACAGCAGTCATCGAGCTCGGCCGGCGGCTGCGGAGGAAAGGCTGTCACGTCGGCATTCCTTGGCCTCCTCGCGCCACTCGTGGGGCGCGGCGCCGAACTCCTCGCCCGGACCGCCGAGGCGGAGCTTCGCCTCCGGTTCGCGCGCACGGCGGCTGAACCGACGCGATCGGGTTGGCAGCGGAGGTCGCCGGCGCGCCCACTTCCGCCGCTCGCGCCACGTCCGCCTGCCCGCCGAGGGTGGAAGCGGCGGCCTCGTCCAAGCTGACGAGCGACTTGCTCCGGTCCGGGTCGGAAGCGGACCGGGTCGGCTCGCGGTCGGCGGGAGTGCGGCGGGTGCTCGTGGGGTGGTCGGGGCGGAGCGGGAGGGGGCGTTCACGGCTCGGTCCTCGCGCGGCCGAGGTAGAGGTCGCCCAGGCGGTGGTCGGCCAGCAGGGTGGGGGCGGGGCCCGCGAGGTGGACGCGGCCCAGGTCCAGGACGCAGCCCAGGTCGGCGATCTCCAGCGCACGCCTGGCGTTCTGCTCGACCAGCAGCACGGCCGTGCCCGCGTCACGCATCCGCGCGATCTGCTCGAACACGGTCGCGGTGGACTTCGGGTCCAGGCCCATCGACGGCTCGTCCAGCAGCACGACCCGCGGCCGGACCATGAGCGAGCGGGCGAATTCCACCTGCTTCTGCTGACCACCCGACAACGCGCCCGCCAACGCGTCCCACCGCTCGCCGACCACCGGGAACAGCGACCGCACGAAGTCGACCCGCTCGGCCACCACCGCCTTGTCCCGCACGGTGTACGCGCCGAGCACGACGTTCTCCCCCACGGTCATCTCGCGGAACACGCTGTGCCCCTGCACGACGTGCGACAGGCCGTCCGCCAGCAACGACCGCGGCCCGCGCCCGGTGACGTCGCGACCGTCCAGCACGACCCGGCCGGCACGCGGCGCGAGCAGCCCGCTGGCCACCTTCAGCACGGTGGACTTGCCGGCGCCGTTCGGACCGACCAGGCACACCACGGACGCCGGCGGCACGCGCACCGTCAGCCCGCGCAGCACCAGCGCCGCCCGGCCGTAACCGGCCTCGACGTCCACGAGCTCGAGCAGGTCAGCCGCCAAGGTAGGCCGCCAGCACGAGAGGGTCGGCACGCACCACGTCCGGCGGCCCCGAGGCGATCGGCCTGCCCCGGTCGAACACGACCACGTGATCGGACAAGCTCATCACCACGTCCATGTTGTGCTCCACGATCAGGAACGTCCGGCCTTCGCCGTTGAGCGAGCGCACCAGCTCGCCGATCCGCTCGATCAACGCCGGGTTCACGCCGCCGGCGGGCTCGTCCAGCAGGATCGTCTCCGGCTCCGCCATCAGCACCCCCGCCAGCTCCAGCAGCTTCTGCTGCCCGTAGGACAGGTCACGCGCCTCGACGTCGGCCAGGTGCTCGATGCCGACCCGGGTCAACCACCCCATCGCGCGGTCCACATCGGACTTGCGGCGGGCCGGCGCCAGCGCGCGCAGCACGGAGCCGGGCCGCACCGCCGCCAGCAGGTTCTCCACGGCGGTCAGGCGCGGGAAGACCCGGCACAGCTGGAAGCTGCGGCCGATGCCCGCGTGCGCGATCTTGTGCGCGGGCCGTCCGGTGAGGTCGCGGCCGTGGTAGGTCACCGTGCCCGCGTCCGGCCTGACCATCCCGGTGACGCAGTTGAAGAACGTCGTCTTGCCCGAGCCGTTCGGCCCGATCAACGCGTTGACCCGGCCGTGCCGGAACCGCACCGAAGCACCGTCCACCGCCCGCACCCCGCCGTAGGACTTGGTCAGCCCCTCGACGCGCAGCCCCTTCACCGGCGCACCTCCTCGGCCAGCTCCTCCTGCGTGACCTCGCGGATCGACGCCTGCCCCGGCCGCAGCCGCGCCACCAGCCCGCGCAACGCCGGGATGATCCCGTCCGGCAGGAACAGCACCACCACCGCCAGCAGCACGCCCATCGCGACCAGGTGCAGCTGCGTGTCGCCGTACTGCGCCTTGAAGAACTCCGTGGCATAGCCGACGACGACCGCGCCGACCAACGGCCCGAACAGGCTCCGCACGCCGCCGAGCAGGCTCATCAGCACCATGTTCGAGCCGACCAGGATGGAGAACTGGAAGATCGGGTCGAGGAAGCCGAACCACAGCGCGTACAGGCCGCCGCCCAGCGCGGTGAAGAACGCCGACACCACGAACGCCGCCAGCTTGTACCGGACCGTCGGCACGCCGAGCGACCGCGCCTTGTCCTCGTCCTCGCGGATCGCCTTGAGCCCCATGCCGAAGCGCGACCGGTCGACCAGCCACCAGCACAGCAGCATCACCGCGAGCAGCACGGCGTGCAGGTGGAAGAACCGCTGGTGCTGCTCGGGCCGGAGCACCTCCGCGCCGAACGGCCGCGGCACGCGCAGCCCGTCCGAGCCGCCCGTCACCGACTCCCAGCTCTGGAACACCAGCAGCAGGACCAGCACCACCGCGATCGACACGATGACGAACGACGCGCCGCGCACCCTCAGCGCGGCGATGCCGATCGGCACCGCGAGCGCCGCCACGACCACCCCGCCGAGCAGGAAGGCGAGCCACGGGTCCACGTCCGCGCGCAGGACCAGCAGACCGGTGGCGTAACCGCCGAGGCCGGAGTACGCGGCGTGGCCCAGCGAGATGTAGCCGGTGAACCCGCCGACGAAGTTCCACGCCGTGGCGAGCACCGCGTAGCTGATGATCACCACGCCGACCGAGAGCACGAACGGGTCCGACGCCAGGCTCGGGAACGCCACCAGGAACGCCGCGAGCACCACCAGCCCGACGGCCTTCAGCACCACCTCAGAACCGCTGCGCAAGGCGGCCTCCGAAGAACCCCCGCGGGCGCAGGATCAGCGTCACGAACAGGGCGGCGTAGAAGAACGTCTGCGCCCACGTCGTGCCCAGCGGCAGTTGCAGCAGGTTCTGCCCGACGCCCAGCAGCAGCGCCGCGACGGCCGCCCCGCCGACGCTGCCGAGCCCGCCGACCACGATGATCGCCATCAGCGGCCCGATCCAGTGCCAGTGCAGCGACGGGTAGATCGTGGCGTCCAGCGCCAGCGCGGTCCCGCCGACGGCGGCCGTGGCCAGGCCCAGCCCGAAGCCGTACCCGGCCACCCGGTCGGTGTCCACGCCGAGCAGGCGCGCCGCCTCGCGGTGCTGCATCGTGGCCCGCAACGCCTGGCCGAACCGGGTGACCTTGAGCAGCACGTGCAGGCCGGCCAACGTCACCACCGCCAGCCCGAACGCGATCAGCTTCACCACCGCCACGCTCGCGCCGAACAGCTCCAGCCGGGCGCCCGAGTAGGACAGCGGCACCCGCCGGTGCGTGCCGCTGAACACCAGCCCCAGCGCGCCCTCCACCACCAACGCCACCGCGAACGTGAGCAGCACCGACATCATCGTCAGCGTGGCCGGCCGCAGCCGGGCCACCAGCAGCCGCTGCACCGCCACGCCGACCACGAAGAACAACGGCACCGTGGCCACCAGCGACAGCATCGGGTCGAGCCCCGTGCCCACGGTGAACGCCCACGCCAGGTACGCCGCCAGCACCAGGAACGCGGAGTGCGCGATCATCACCACGCGCATCACGCCGAAGTAGAGCGTCAGGCCGGCGGCCAGCAGGGCGTAGAGCCCGCCCATCAGCACGCCGAGCACGAGGCTCTGGAAGACGAGGGACACCCGGCCTCACCACGCGGGCTTCGGGTAGACCAGCTCGGCTTCCCGGGCCTCGGCGGGCAGCACGATGCGGATCTCGCCGCCCACGTACTGCTGGATCAGGTGTGCGCCTTGGGGCCGACCGGCCGAGTCCCACCGCAGCGGACCGACGACGGTGCGCACCTCGTTGCCGTGCAGCCAGTCGATCATCTTGCGCTGGCACGACTCGGACGGGTCGGCGCAGCCGGCGGCCGTGACGGCGGCGGCGACGACCTGGCCCGTGGTCCAGGCGTTGGCCTCGTCCTCGGTGGGCGCGGCGCCGTGCTCGCGGGTGTAGAAGTCCACGAACTCCTTGTTGGACGGGTAGTCCGCCTCGGGCGTGTAGCCGGTCGGCGAGAGGATGCCCTCGGTCTGCGCGCCGATCGCTCTCGGGAACTCGGGGTTGGTGGGCGCGGTGGAGAACGCGGCCAGCTTCGGCTGGTAGTCCAGCTGCCGCAGGGCGACGATCAGGTTCACCGCGTCCTGGTACTGCGTGCCGCCGACCACGACGTCCGCGCGCGAGTCGGCGATCTTGGCCGCGATCGAGCCGAAGTCGGTGGTGTTGGGCGGGTACACCTCGTCCACCACGGTCCGGATGCCCGCCGCGGCGAGCTTCTCCTTCAGCCCGTTGGCCGTGCCCTGGGCGAACGGGTCGTCCATCGCCGCGTACGCCGCCGTCCTCGGCCGGGTGGCCTCGGGCATCGCGATGATCGCCTCGGCCAGGTGGTCGTAGTGGTCCTGCGCGACGGCGGGCGCGGCGTAGAACAGGTTGTCGAAGCCCTGCTCGAAGACCTCGCGCGCGGCGCCCGCCGGTTCGACGAACAGGAAGCCGTAGTCGCGGGCCACCTGCGCGGCCGGGATGACCAGGCGGGTGGAGAACGGGCCGAAGACGAGGTCGACGCCGTCGGAGTTGATCAGCTTCTCGTAGTCGGCGGCCACGCGGTCGGCGTTGGACTGGTCGTCCAGGACGATCAGCTCGACCTGGCGGCCGAGGAGCCCGCCGTTGGCGTTGACGTGCTCGGCCCACGCCTCGTAGCCGCGCTGCACGCCCTTGCCCGGCTCGGAGAAGTCGCCGGTGAGCGGCAAGGAGACGCCGACGCGGATCGGACCCTGGGCGCCCGCTCCGCCCTCGGCCGGTCGGCCGCCGAAGCACCCGGAGACCAGCAGCGCCACGGCCGCGCCGAGGGCGGCGATCCGGAGCCCGTGAGCGATGTCCATCGTCCACCCGTCGTCGAGGGATGAGGTAAGCGCTTTCCGAGCATAGGAAGGCCGCAGTGATGTGACAAGGACCCGAAATAATTCCACGCGACCCATAATCGTTCCGCATTGTCGAACCGCACTTCCCCCAGTTCCACGTGAGTGACCCTCATGATGTGTCCGAATGTCGTAATACTTCCGGACCACCAATCGAAACGTGCCCACAAAGGCAGCGGGGACATACGCCGTTACCCACCGTCACCGCTTTTGCCCATCGCGCACCGCGATCCGCGCCTGGCCCGGATCCGCGATTTCCGCAGCCTCGGGGCCGTTCATGGTCAAGGTTGTGACCAGGAGTGATGCAAAGGTAACACTGTCTCGATCACCGGCCGTGGCGATCGGGACCCATGCCTCACACGCGCATTTCACACGACCGCCGACACGCAGCGGCGGAAGCCCGAAGCGACCTGGTACAACGGTATTGCCGACCCACTCCACCGAGTGTGTGATGGGCGCGAAATCGTGGCAGGCCGCACAACGCACCGGGAATCCGTGCTGCCGGAAAAACCGGCGAAATACAAACATGGGGGAACACCAGTGAGCTTCGCCGCCCGGACGACCAGCTACTTCACCACCCCGCAGCACGAGCGGCTGCGCGCCGAGGTGCGCGCGTTCGCCGAGGCGGAGGTCGCGCCGGCGGTGGCCGGCATGGAGGAGTCCAGAGCCGTCCACGTCGAGTTGTCCCGGCTGATCGCGCGGCAGGGCTGGCTCGGCGTCACCGTCGAACCGAGGTACGGCGGCATGGGTCTGGGCCACCTGGCCAAGACCATCATCATCGAGGAGCTCTCCCGCGTCAGCGGCGCGATGGGCGCCATGGTGCAGGCGTCGCAGCTGGGCGTCGCGAAGATCGTGCACTTCGGCGACGAGGAGCAGAAGCGGCACTGGCTGCCGCGGGTGAGCGACGGCCGGTGCCTGCCGACCATCGCGGTGACCGAGCCGGAGGCGGGTGGGCACGTGCTCGGCATGGCCGCCACCGCCGAGCGCGTGGGCGACGAGTACGTCCTCAACGGGCGCAAGGTGTTCGTCGGCAACAGCCACGTCGGCGACCTGCACGGCGTGGTGGTCCGCACCGGGCCCGGCTCGCGCGGCCTGTCCGCGTTCCTGGTGGAGGCGACCGCGCCGGGCTTCTCGCTGGCGCCGCACCAGCCCGCCCTCGGCCTGCACGGCTTCAGCTTCGGCGAGCTGGTCTTCGACGACTGCCGCGTGCCGGCGGGGAACCTGCTGGGCGCCGAGGGTGACGGCCTCGCCGTGGCCTACTCCTCCAGCGTCCTGTACGGGCGGCCCAACCTGACCGCCGTGTCGCTCGGCATCCACCGCGCGATCGTGGAGCAGACGGTCGAGTTCGCGAGCAGCCACCGGCGCTACGGCGAGCCGCTGTCCGAGCTGCCCACCGTGAAGCAGAAGCTGGGCCAGATGCAGTCCCAGCTGATGACCGCGCGGCTGGCCGCGTACTACGCCGCGCACCTGCTCGACCAGGGCGTCCCGTGCGACGCGGACCTGATCAGCGCCAAGCTGCTCAACGTCGAGTCCTCTTTGGACTCCGCGCGCACGGCGATGGAGGTGCACGCGGCGTACGGGCTCGATCCCGGCCGCACCGTCGAACGCCTGCTGCGCGACGCCAACCACATCTACTCCCCCGCCGGCACGTCGGACATCCAGCGGCTGCGGCTGGCCGAGGTGGCCCTGGGCACCTACCGGGACCAGTGGTCCGCCCGGCTGTCCGACAAGCTGCGCGCGAGCAGCGCGGGGCTGGAGCGGATGACGCTCGTGGCGGGCGAGCCGGTGAACCTCCCGATCGGTCAACCCGCGGTCGCGACGTCGCACTAGCGCCGGGGTCGCACTGGTGCCGGGGGCCTCCGGGACGTTCCGCCCGTCCCGGAGGAGCCCGGCACTAGCGCGGCTCGCCCAGCTTGACGGCCACCACGCCGCCGAGGATCAGCGCGCCGCCGGCCAGCTGGACCGGGCCCGGCGCCTCGCCGAGCAGCAGCCACGCGAAGAGCAACGCCATCACGACCTCGGTCAACGCCACGAACGACGCCAGCCGCGAGCCGAGCCGCCTGGTCGCGGCGATGCCGGCGACGTACGCGAGGGCCGCCGTCACCACGCCGAGCGCGAGCACCGGCAGCCACCACGCCACGGTGAACCCGTCGAACGCGACCGGCGCGGCCGACACCGCGAACGGCACGACCCCGACCGCGCCCGCCAGCAGCAGCACCACACCGCCCAGCAGCAACCCGCCCGCGGCCAGCACGGTCCCGGGCAGCCCTTCCGCGTCACGCGCGTTGAGCACGAAGTACACCGCCGCGCCCACCATCGCGGCCAACGCCCACAGCACGCCGACGACGCTGACGTGCGCGCCGGACACGACGTCGAGCACCAGCAACAGCCCGAGCAGGCCAAGCACGCCGCCGAGCACCGTCAGCCGGGTCGGCCGCTGACCGTGCCGCAGCCACAACCAGCCGACCACGGCCACCGGCGCGGTGTACTCGACCAGCAGTGCGACACCGACCTCCATGTGCGCGACGGCGTTGAAGAACGCCAGCTGGCAGCCCGCCACCGCGACCAGCCCGTACGCCGTGATCAACGGGGCGATGCGCCGCAGCAGGCGCCACCGGCCGCGCAGCTGCACGACCGCGATCGGCGCGAGCACCGCCGCGGCCAGCAGGACGCGCACCGCGACCGCGGCGGCGGAGGACCAGCCCGCGTCCATCAACCCGCGCGCCAGCGGCCCGGACAACCCGAAGGACGACGCGGACAGCAGCGCGAACCCCAACCCGGCCCGCAGGCCGCCCACCTGCACGTCATGTGTCATCGTCGCCATGACCCATGACGCTATGGACCTCGGGAGTAATCTGTCAACATGCTTTTCACCCATGACACGACCGCGTCGCTCGTCGCCGCGGTCGCCTTGGTGAACTCGGCCGAGGAGCCGGACACGATGACCGACCAGGCGCAGCTGGACGCGTTCTTCGCCGAGCACGGCTACACCGGCTCGCGCGCGCACGACGCGGCGGAACTGGAGGCGGTGCGAGCGCTGCGCGGCTCGTTGCGGCGACTCCTGACCAGCGACCGCGACACCGCCGCCGGGATCGTGAACGACATCCTGGCCACGCACCGGGCCGTGCCGCGGCTCGTGCGGCACGACGGTTTCGACTACCACCTGCACGCCACCGACCCCGCGACGCCGCTGGCCGACCGGATCGCCGTCGAGACGGCCATGGCGATGGTCGACGTGATCCGCGCCGACGAGCTGAGCCGCCTCTCCGTCTGCGCGGACGAGACGTGCGGCGGGCTCGTGCTCGACCTGTCGCGCAACCGCTCGCGCCGCTATTGCAGCACGACGTGCGGGAACCGGATCGCCGTCGCGGCTTATCGCGCCCGCCGGAACTGAGACCTTTTCGCACTTCGACCTCGAAGGAGAGCACTAGGCGAATCCAGTGAGCCACATCACTCGATTGGCGGCCTCGCCACCGGACTGATAATGATTACCATTCCCTCAGTCCCGGTCCGACGCCCCCTTCGGAGGAGCACGCGTGGCGCACTTGTTGATGATCGAGAGCTGGGTCGGCGCGATGAGTTCGTTGCTGCCACGGGCGATCCACGAGTCCGGCCACCGGTTCACCTTCCTCACCCGCGACCTCCAGCACTACCTGCGCGCCGCGCCCGCGCACCCGCACCCGTTGCTGGCGGCGGACAACGTGCTCACCGCCGAGACCAACGACGTGCCGTCGCTGCTGTCCTATGTGGAGCGACTTCACGGGGTGCTGGCGTTCGACGGCGTGATCTCCTCCTGCGACTACTACCTCTCCACCGTCGCCACCGTGGCCGCGCACCTCGGCCTGCCCGGCGCGGACCCGAAGGCCGTGGAACGCGCCTACCGCAAGGACCTCACCCGGGCGACCACCTCGGCGGCGGGCGTGCCCGGTCCCCGGTTCGCGCTGACGCGGGACTGGCCCGCGACCGCGAAGGCCGCCGCCGAGCTGGGCTACCCGCTGGTGGTCAAGCCGGTCGACCTGTGCGCGGGGATGCACGTGCGCGAGGTGGGCGACGAGACCGCGCTCCGCGAGGCGTACCTGGCGCTGGAAGCGTTCCCGGTCAACGCGCGGGGTCAGGAGCGGGTGCCGACCGTGCTGCTGGAGGAGTTGCTGGTCGGCCCCGAGGTGAGCGTAGAGACGGTGACCGCGGCCGGCACGACCTACGTGATCGGGGTGACCGACAAGAGCCTGGCCGGGCGGCCGTGGTTCGTGGAGAGCGGCCACATGTTCCCGGCCGCGGTGAGCGAGGCCGACCGGGACGCCGCCGTGGACACCGCCGTGAGCGCGATCGACGCGCTGGGCCTGGACCACGCGGTCGCGCACACCGAGGTCAAGCTGACCGCCGACGGCCCCCGGCTGATCGAGGTCAACCCGCGCCCGGCCGGCAACCGGATCACGGAGCTGGTGCGCCGCGTGACCGGGGTCGACCTGCCGTCGGTGTTCGCCGAACTCGCCGTCGGCCGCCAGCCCGACCTGCGGGCCCGGGAGACCGGCGTGCGCAGCGCGGCCGTCTCGTTCCTGCTGCCGCCGCGGGCGGGCGTGGTGGCGGGGATCGACGGTGCGGAGGCCCTGGCCGCGAACCCGGAGGTGGTCGACTGGGCCGCGAAGCCCGCCGGCCACCGCGCCGGCGAGCCGACCAGCAACAACAGCTACCTGGGGCACGTCATGGTCACCTCCCCCGACACCGACGCCCGGGCTCGCGCCGAACGCGTCGTCGGCACGCTGGACGTCCGCTACGCGGAGGACCTCGCGTGACCGGGCAGGCAGACCGAGTCCCCGGCCGCCGCCACACGACCGGACACCGGGCAGCCGCGCGAGCAGGCCGGGTCACCAGCAGTCCCGACCTCCGACACCCCGCCGGACACCGCGCAACCGCCCGACCCGACCGGACGCCGGGAGGAGTGGCGTGACGGCGCAGGCAGACCGGCGTCCCCTGTCAGGCGTCACCGAGCTGGTCGCGCTGGCGCGAGCGGGCGCGGTGGGGCCCGACCCGGCCGACTGCCGGGTCAGCGTCGCGTTCACCACGAGGCAGGGCGCGCGGCACGTGTCGCGTGGCCAGGTGTACCGCAACACCGTGGTCAGCGTCCGGGTCGGTGACGCGGTCGGCTCGTGCGCGGTCGAGCCCGAGGGCGCGGACGACGCCGCGGTGACGGACTGCGTCGGCGAGACCGTCGCCGACCTGCTCGCCCACCCCGACACCGCGATCCGCACGGCGGTGCTGGACGCGTACCTCATGCACGCGCACCCGCACCACCTCTCCGCCGCG
Source organism: Actinosynnema sp. NPDC002837 (assembly GCF_040295345.1). Classification (NCBI taxonomy): domain Bacteria; kingdom Bacillati; phylum Actinomycetota; class Actinomycetes; order Pseudonocardiales; family Pseudonocardiaceae; genus Actinosynnema; species Actinosynnema sp. NPDC002837. Next base: position 61,027 of record NZ_JBEOVG010000017.1, on the reverse strand, counting down.
CGGCACGTCGTGATCGGCGCCGGCGACTCGCTCACCAAGTCCATGGCCCGCGCCTCGGCGGTGGTCGACCTGCTGGACGCCGCGCCGGGACAACGCGTGCTGGTCGTCGGCGTGGTGAACTCGCTGCTGCACCACCTGCGCGCCCGCGGCGTCGAGTACGTGCCGTGCGACCTCAAGGGCGGTCGCACCGAGTGGGACGAGCCGATCGTGACCAACGCGCTCGCCGCCGTCGCCGACTGCGACCTGGTGCTGGCCTCCGGCATGACGGTCGGCAACGGCAGCTTCGAACCGCTGCTGCGCGCGACCGCCGCGACCGACCGGCCGCTGGTGGTGTTCGCCCAGACCGCGAGCGCGATCGTGCCGTGGTTCCTCGGCTCGGGCGTCACGGCCGTGTCGGCGGAGCCGTTCCCGTTCTTCTGGCTGCACGGCGGCCCGACCACGGTGCACCACTACACCGCCCCGGGACGGGCCCGGTGACCGTGCTTCCCCGATCGGGCATACGCAACCCCCACCTGTTCGACCTGCTCGGCAACACCCCGGTCGCCCGCATCGACACGCCGCTGCCCCACCGGCACGGCGGGTTCTGGGCGAAGCTGGAGTGCCTGAGCGCGGGCGGGATGAAGGCCCGGTCGGCGGTCGCGATGCTGTTAGCCGCACGGGAGCGCGGCGAGCTGCGCCCCGGCGCGGTGGTCGTGGAGTCGACCAGCGGCACGCTCGGCCTCGGGTTGGCGTTCGCCGGCCAGGCGCTGGGCCACCCGGTCGTGCTGGTGGTCGACCACGAGCTGGAGCCGTCGATGCGCGCCCTGCTGCGCGCGCACGGCGCGCGGCTGGAGGTCGTGGACCGGCCGCACCCCACCGGCGGCTGGCAGCAGGCCAGGCTGGACCGGCTGCACGCCGTGCTGCGCGGGCTGCCCGGCGCGTACTGGCCCGACCAGTACAACAACCCCGACAACCCCGCCGGGTACGCGGGCCTGGCGCGGGAGCTCGCGGCCCAGCTCGACCACGCGGACGTGCTGGTGTGCAGCGTCGGCACGGGCGGGCACAGCGCCGGCGTCGTCACGGCCCTGCGCCGGCACTGGCCGGACGTGCGGCTGATCGGCGTGGACACGGTCGGCTCGACCATCTTCGGCCAACCCGCCCGGCAACGGGTCATGCGCGGGCTCGGCAGCAGCATCCACCCCCGCAACGTCGCCTACGAGGAGTTCGACGAGGTGCACTGGCTCGGTCCGGTCGAGGTGGTCGACGCGTGCCGCCGACTGGCGCGGGACTGCTTCGTCACCGGCGGCTGGAGCACGGGCGCGGTCGCCCTGGTGTCGGCGTGGGTGGCGCGCGTCGAGCCGGGCGCGACCGTGGCGACGATCTTCCCGGACGGCCCGCACCGCTACCTCGGCACCATCTTCGACGACGACTTCTGCCGGTCGCGGGGCCTGCTGGGCACGCCGGAGGACCGGCCGGTCGAGATCGCGGACACCGGCGAGGTCGAGGTCACGAGCTGGGCCCGGTGCCGGTCGGTCTACGCGCCCAAGGCCGTCGGGGTGCCGGCGTGAAGCTCGACTGGGCGGTCTACGGGCTGGAGCTGCGGTCGCCGTTGCGCATCTCGCGGTCGGTGATGGCGCGTCGTGACGCCGTGCGCGTGGTCGTCGAGTGGGACGGGGTCCGCGGCCACGGAGAGGTCGTCACCAGCCAGTACTACGGGCTGGACGTGGAGCGGATCACCGGTCTGCTGCACGCCTTGGCGCCGGTGGTCGACTCGTGCGCCGACCCCGACGAGCTGCGTGGGCGCTTGCCCGAGCTGCCGCCGGGCGTGCTCGCCGCCGTGGACGCCGCGCTGTGGGACCTGACGGCGTTGCGCGCCGGGGTGCCGGTGCACGCCTCGGTCGGCGTTCCACAGTGGACGGACGTGCCGACGGCCCGCACGATCGGCATCGTCGCGCCGGACGACGCCGCCGCCGAAGCCGCGGCGCTGGCCGCGCGGGGGTTCACCGTGCTGAAGGTCAAGGTCGGCTCGGCGGACGACGTCGCCAGGGTCTCGGCCGTCCGGTCCGCCGCGCCCGAGGTCCGCCTCATCCTCGACCCGAACGGCGGCTGGACGGCCGAGGAGACCGTGCGGGTCGTCGACCAGCTCACCGGTGTCGACGCGGTGGAGCAGCCGCTCGCGCCCGGCCGGTGGGACGAGCTGGCGTGGCTGCGCGAGCGGTGCGCGGTGCCGTTGATCGCGGACGAGGACGCCGCCACCGTCGCCGACGTGCGGGCGCTGACGGGTCTGGTCGACGGGGTGAACGTCAAGCTGGCCAAGTGCGGCGGGATCACCGCGGCCCGGGAGGTCGTCGACGTCGCGCGCGGGTGCGGCCTGGACGTGATGCTCGGCTGCCTGGTCGCCAGCTCGCTGGGCATCGCGCCCGCCGTGCACCTGACCGGCTACGCGCGGTGGGTCGACCTGGACGGCCACCTGCTGCTGGCCGACGACCCGTGGACCGGCATCGGCGGCGAGGACGGCACCCTGCGCCTGGCGGGCGTGCCCGGTCTCGGCGTGGCGCCCGCCACCACCGCATCGGGCGGGGTCGTGCGCCGATGAGGCGGTTCCCGCTGTCCGTGCGCCTGCTGCTGGTCAACCAGTTCGGCGTGAACACCGGCTTCTACCTGCTGATCCCCTACCTCGCCACGCACCTCGGCGACCTCGGCCTGTCGGTCGCGGCCATCGGCGCCGTGCTCGGCGTGCGGACGTTGAGCCAGCAGGGGCTGTTCCTGTTCGGCGGCTCGGCGGCCGACCGGCTCGGGCCCCGCCGGGTCATCATCGCGGGCTGCGCGGTCCGGGCCGTCGGGTTCGGGCTGTTCGCGGCGGGCGAGTCGGTGGCGGTGCTGCTGGCCGCCTCCGTCCTCAGCGGACTGGCCGGCGCGTTGTTCAACCCTGCCGTGCGCGCGTACATCGCCGACGAGTCGTCCGACCGGGCGGGCGCGTTCGCCCTGTTCAACGTCTACGGGCAGGCGGGCGCGCTGACCGGGCCGCTGCTGGGCGGCCTGCTGATGCTGTGGGACTTCCGCGTCGCGGCACTGGTGGCGGCCGGGATCTTCGCCGCGCTGACGGTCGCGCAGGCCGTCGTGCTGCCCGACCGGCAGGCGGCGCCGCACCGGGGCACGGTGCTCGACGACTGGCGCGAGTGCCTGTCGGACCGGCGGTTCCTGGCGTTCACCGGCGCGCTCACCGGCATGTTCGTGCTGCAGAACCAGCTGTACCTGGTGCTGCCGCTGGAGGCGCGGCGGCTGTCCGGCTCGTCGTTCGCCGTCGCGGCGCTGTTCCTGGTGTCCACCCTGGCCACGCTGCTGTTCCAGGTGCGCATCACGCGTGCGCTGGACCGGCTCGCGCGCGGTCGGGCCATCGCGCTCGGGCTCGCCGTGATGGGGCTGGGTTTCGTCGCCACGGCGGTGAGCCACGTCGGCCCGCTCGGCGGCATCACGCCCGTGCTGGTCGCCGCGCTGCTGCTGTCGGTGGGCGTGATGATCGCGCACCCGTTCGTCTACGAGCTGATCCCCGCGTTCGGCCGCACCGGTCTGGCCGGCACGTACTTCGGCGTGTTCTACCTGGTCTCCGGCCTGGCCGCGGCCCTGGGCAACGCGGCGATCGGCTGGGTGTTCGGCCGGTCGGCCCCGGTGGCGTCGCTGCTCTGCGTCGGCGTCGGGCTCGGGTGCGCGGCGGCCGTGGCCTGGCTGCACCGCCGTGGCGCGCTCACCGTGAAACGAGAGGTGGCCCGATGAGCGAGAACCTGCTGACCGACAACCCCGGCCTCTACGAACGGCAGTTCCCCGATCCGGACCACGTCGCCGCCCGCTTCGCGCACGACGTGGTGACCAGGTTCGGCGGGGGGCGCACCCTGCTGGACGTCGGCTGCGGCACCGGCCGCGACGCGGGCCACCTGGCCGGGCTCGGCTACGAGGTGGTCGGGCTGGACAGCTCCGAGCGCATGGTCCAGCACGCCCGCGCGCACCACCCGGCGGTCGGGTTCGTGCTCGGCGACATGCGGTCGTTCGCGCTCGGCCGGCGCTTCGACGTGATCACGTGCCTGGACAGCGCGCTGCTGTACTGCCACACGAACGCCGACCTGGACGAGTTCCTGCGCCGCTGCCGCGACCACCTCGAACCGGGCGGCCTGCTGGTGGCGGAGATGCGCAACGGCGCGTTCTTCCTGGGCAACACCGAACTGCTCGACGGCGTCCGCACCCGCACGGTCGTCTGGGAAGGCGTCTCCTACACCTCCCACACGAGGCTCTGGATCGACCACGCCGCCCAGCTGCTGCGCCGCCGCCGCGAGTGGTGGTGGCCCGGCGCGCAGCCGCTCGTGCAGCGCTCGGCGTGGCGGCTGCTGTTCCCGCAGGAGCTGCGGCACTTCCTCGACCACGCCGGTTTCGACGTGCTCGCCCTGTTCGACGCGCCGGGGCCGCGCACCGAGCCATCGTGGGCGCCCGACGAACCGGGGACGGCCGACGTCGAGTTGAGCGAAGCCCTGTCCGGAGACCGCCTGCACCTCGTCGCGCGCCTGCGCCACTGAAAGGAACGACATGCACCCCCTCAACCGCCGCGGTTTCCTCGGCCTCACCGCCGGCCTCTCGGTCGCCGCCCTCACCGGGTGCGGCGCCGCCGAACCGACCTCCTCCGCGTCCACCCCGCGCGACGGCGGCCGGCTGCGCGCAGCGTTCGCGGGCGCCGGCGCCAAGGAGGTGCTGGACCCGCACCTGGCGAACCTGTTCGTGGAGGCCGCCCGGTCCAAGGCGCTGTACGACAAGCTCGCCGACCTCGGCCCGGACGTCTCCGCGCAGCCCAGACTCGCCGAGAAGTGGGAGCCGGACGCCGGCCTGACCCGCTGGCGGATCACGTTGCGGCAGGCCGCCTTCCACAACGGGCAGCCGGTGCGCGCGGAGGACGTGCTGGCCAGCTACGCCCGCATCCTCGACCCCGCCCGCGCGTTCCGGGCCAAGTCCAGCCTCGCGTTGATCGACCTGCCCAACAGCCGCGCGGTGGACGAGCGGACGGTGGAGTTCGCGCTGAAGCGGCCGTTCGTGGAGTTCCCGAACGTGCTGGCGGCGTTCGGCGCGTACATCGTGCCCGCCGGCACGGAGGACTTCACCACGCCCGTCGGCTCGGGGCCGTTCCGCTTCGTGTCGTTCGAGCCGGGCAAGTCGGTGCTGCTCAAGCGGCACGCCGAGTACTGGGAGGGCGCGCCCCACCTGGACGAGCTGGAGTTCGTGATCGCCAACGAGGAGTCCGCGCGGACGAACGCGCTGCTCGGCGGCCAGGTCGAGTACGCGCACGACCTCACCCCGACCACCGCGCGCAGCCACGCGGCCGGGGACCGGATGGCGATCCACCGCGCGCCCAACAGCGCCGTGCAGGCCTTCGCGATGAAGCTGGACCGGCCGCCGTTCGACAACCGGGACCTGCGCGAGGCGATGTTCCTGCTGGCCGACCGGGCGCAGCTGGTCGAGTCGGTGCTCGCGGGCTCCGGGCAGGTGGGCAACGACCTGTTCGGCAAGGGCTACCAGCACTACGCCGACGACATCCCGCAGCGCACGCGCGACCTGGACAAGGCGAAGTTCCTGATCCGCCGCGCGGGCGCCGAGGGCCTCACGGTCAAGCTGGACACGTCCACCGCCGCGGCCGGGATGGTCGAGGCCGCCACGGTGTTCGCCGACCAGGTCAAGGGTTCGGGGCTGACCATCGAGGTGGTCACCGGCAACAAGGACAGCTACTGGTCCGACACGCTCAAGAACGGCTCGCTGTCGAGCTTCCGCTCCGGCGCGATGCCGATCGAGACCCACGTCGCGCAACGCCTGCTGAGCGGTTCGGGCACGAACGTGACCAAGTGGGCCCGGCCCGAGTTCGACGCGCTCTACGACCAGGCGGTGTCCACTGTGGACGCCGGGCGGCGCGGCGAGGTGTACCGGGAGATGCAGCGCTCCCTGCACGCCGAGGGCGGCTACCTGATGTGGGGCTTCGCGGACTGGATCGTCGGCGCCGCGCCGAAGGTGGGCGGCATCTCCACCGCGCCCGCGAACACGCTCGACTGGGCGCGGTTCGACAAGGTGTGGCTGGGATGAGCCTGCGCCGGTACGCGGCCCGGCGGCTGGCCATCGGCCTGGTCCAGGTGCTCGCCGTCGTCACCGCGGTGTTCCTGCTGGTGCAGGCGTTGCCGGGGGACGCGGCGGTGGCGTTGGCGGGCGACAACCCGGATCCCCAGCGGATCGCGCAGATCCGCGCCGCGATGGGGTTGGACCGGCCGCCGCTGGAGCGGTTCGGCGACTGGCTCGGGGGGTTGGCGCGGGGCGACTTCGGCGTGTCGCTGATCTCCGGTCGGCCGGTGGCGGAGTTCCTGCACGACGGGCTGGGTCCGACGCTCGTGCTGGCCGTGCTCGCCCTGGTGCTGCTGGTCCCGCTGGCCGTGCTGCTGGGCGTGCTGGCGGCGTTGCGCGAGGGCGGGCCGGTGGACCGGGTGGTCACGACGGTGACCGTGGGCCTGCACTCGATCCCGGAGTTCGCGCTGGCCGTCGTGCTGATCGCGTTGTTCGGGGTGCAGTTGCGGTGGCTGCCGCCCACGGCGGTGGGCGCGGACCTGCTCGGGCAGCCCGCCGTGCTGGTGCTGCCGCTGGTGGTGCTCGTCGCGCGGCCGTTGTGCTCGATCAGCCGGCTCGTGCGCGCCGGCATGATCGACGCGCTGGCGTCCGACTACGTCCGGCACGCGCGGCGGCTCGGCATCGGGGTGACGCGGGTCCGGTTCGCGCACGCGCTGCCGACCGCGCTGGCACCCGCCGTGCAGCAGGTGGCGCGGACCACCGACTGGCTGCTCGGCGGCGTGATCGTGGTCGAGGCGGTGTTCGTCGTCCCCGGTCTCGGCACGATCCTGGTGGACGCGGTCGCGGGCCGCGACCTGCCGGTGGTGCAGGGGCTGGCGGTGGTGTTCGCGGTGACCACGGTGGTGGTGAACCTGGTCGCGGACCTGCTCGTGTTCCGGCTCGCGCCGCGATCGGTGGCGATCGCGTGAGGGGCGTCGGCTGGTTGCTCGTGCTGGTGCCGCTGGCACTGGCGCTGGTGGGCCCGTTGTTCGTGCCGGCCGAGCTGACGCGGGGCGCGCCGTTCGCGGAGAACTCGTCGCTGGGCACCGACTTCGTCGGCCGGGACGTGTGGCACCAGGTGCTCGCGGGCGGGCAGACGGTGGTGCTGGTGGCGTTGCTGGCGACGGTGTTCTCGTACGTGCTCGGCGTGCCGTGGGGCGTCCTCGCCGCGATGACCCGCCTGCGGATCGTGGACGAGGTGCTGATGCGGCCCTTGGACCTGCTGCTCGCGGTGCCGTCGTTGCTGGTGCTGATCCTGGTGGCGGCGATCGCCGGGCCGGGGCTGGTGGTGCTCGTCGGCGTGGTGGCGCTGGTCAACTTCCCGGACGTGGCGCGGATCTCGCGGGCCGCCGCTCTGGAGATCGCCGGCCGGCCCGCGCTGGAGGCGATGCGGTTGCAGGGCGAGACGTGGTGGCGGACGTCCATCGTCTACACGGGACGGTCGATGCTGCGGACCCTGGCCGCCGACCTGGGCGTGCGGCTGACCGGCGCGCTGTACCTGGTCGCGTCGGCCAGCTTCCTGGGCGTCGGCGTCGCGCCGGACGCCGCCGACTGGGCCGTCATGGTCGACCGCAACCGGGTGGGGCTGTTCCTGCAGCCGTGGGCGGTGGTCGTGCCCGCGTTGCTGATCGTGGCGTTGTCGGTGGGGTTGAACCTGGTGTTCGACCGGGCGTTGCGGGCGGAGGCGCGGACGTGACGGCGGTGGTGCACGTGGAGGGCCTGCGCGCGGTGGCCGGGTCGCGCGCGTTGGTCGACGGTGTCAGTTTCGCGCTGTCGGCGGGGCAGGTGGTGGCGCTGGTCGGCGCGTCCGGCAGCGGCAAGACCACCACGGGGTTGGCGCTGCTCGGCGAGCACGCGCCGGGGGTGTCGGTGAGCGGGCGGATCACGGTGACCGGGCGGATCGGGTTCGTGCCGCAGCAGCCGTCCGCGGCGCTGAACCCGGTGCGGCGGCTCGGTGGCGTGTTCCGGGAGATCGCCGCCCTGCACCCCGGTGATCGCGACACGTTGATCGCCGACGCGCTGCGCCGCGCCCGCGTGCCGGTGGAGCTGCTGCGCCGGTACCCGCACGAGCTGTCGGGCGGCCAGCAGCAACGGGTGGTGCTGGCGCAGGCGCTGGTCGGCGACCCGGCGGTGCTGGTCGCGGACGAGCCGACCACCGGGCAGGACCCGATCACCCGGGCCGAGGTGGTCGACGAGCTGTCGTCGGTCGTGGCGCAGGGCGTGGCGCTGGTGCTGCTCACGCACGACCTGGACGTGGTGCGGGCGTTGGCGGACGAGGTCGTGGTGCTGCGGGCGGGCCAGGTCGTGGAGGCGGGGCCGGTGGCCGACGTGCTCGACCGGCCGCGGACGGCCTACACCGCCGAGCTGGTCGCGGCGCAGCCCCGGGTCACCGTGCCCGCCGAACGGCCGGTCGAGCCGGTTCGGCTGGAGGCGCGGGCGCTGACGGCGCGGCACCGTGCCACGACCGTGCTGCACGACGTGGACGTGCGGGTGGGCGCGGGCGAGTGCCTCGCCGTCGTGGGGCGCTCCGGGAGCGGCAAGACCACGCTGGCCCGGTGCGTCGCCGGGCTGCACGCCGGGTTCACCGGTGACGTGCTGCTGGACGGGCGTCCGCTGCCCCGGTCGTTGCGCCGCCGGTCACGGGCGCAGTTGGCCGCGGTGCAGTACGTGTTCCAGGACGCCCGTGCGTCGTTCGACGCCTACCGGACCGTGCTGGACCAGGTCAGCCGGACCGCGGTGCGGCTCGGTGGCGTCGCCGACCCGCGTGCGGCGGCGTTGGCGGAACTGGCGGCCGTGGGGCTGGACGAGGCGACCGTGACCCGCCGGCCGTCCGGGCTGTCCGGCGGCGAGCTGCAACGCGCGGCGCTGGTGCGGGCGCTGCTGGCCCGGCCTGACGTGCTGGTGTGCGACGAGATCACCTCCGGCCTCGACACCCTGACCCAGGCGAGCCTGCTCGACCAGCTCGCCGCGCTGACCTGCACCGTCGTGCTGATCAGCCACGACCTGGCCGTCGTCGCGCGGCTGGCCGACCGCGTCGCCGTGCTGCACCGCGGGCACGTCGTCGAGCACGGGCCGGCGGGCGACGTCCTGGGCTCCCCCACCCACCCGGTGACCATCGGCCTGCTGGGCCGCTCGATGGAAGGAACAGAGGAGAGGAAGACATGACCTTGTACCACCGCGAAGTAGGGCCTTACGAGGTCCGCCTGGCTTCGCCGACCGACGTGGACGGCGCGCGCAGCGTCATGCTGGACACGTTCTACCAGGAGTTCGGCTACGGCTACCGGCCCGAGTGGCACGGTGACGTGGTCGACCTCGACGGCGCGTACCTGCGGCCCGACCGGCACGCGTTGTTCGTCGCGGTCAAGGGCGACGAGGTGGTGGGTACGACCGGCGTGCGCGCCACGGCGCCGGCCAGCCCGCCGCACCCCGCCTGGCTGGCCGCCCGCTACCCGGACGGCAGCACGGCGCAGTTGTTCCGCGTGTACGTGCGGCCGGAGCACCGCCGGTGCGGGCTGGCGCGCGCGTTGGTCGACATGGCCACCGCGTTCGTCGCGGGGACGCCGGGCTACGAGCGGCTGTACCTGCACACCGACACCCGGATCGCGGGTGCCGAGCCGTTCTGGCGCTCGGTGGCCGAGGAGGTGCACGACGCGCGTGACGGCGACCCGATTAGCTTCCAGACCGTCCACTTCGAGATCCCGCTGGCCCGCTGAGCCCGCTCACCCGTCACGTCGTCGGTGGAGCAGGTCCGCCAACGACGTGGCGGGGTGGCCGGTGAGGGTGGGCACGGCGTCGCCGACCTCGGACAGCTCGCCGCTGGCGACGGCGGTGTAGGTGGAGACCCAGGCGTCGAGCTGCCAGTCGGGCGCTCCGTACCCGGCACGCGAGCGATAGGCCTCGTCGACCGTCTCCGGGTGGTAGGTGATCGTCCGGCCGGTGGCTGCCGACAGCACGTCGGCGATCTCGTGGAAGGTGAGCGCCGCCGGACCCGTGAGGTCGTAAGTGCGGCCCGCGTGGGCGTCGGGGTCGGTGAGCACGGCGGTCGCGGCGTCGGCGACGTCGTCCCGCGCGACGGCGGCCAGGCGACCGTTCCCGGCGGGACCGCGCAGCACGTCGTCGTCCCCGACCATGGCGGGCAGGTAGTCGGCGTAGAGGTTGTCCCGCAGGAACGTGAACTCCAGCCCACTGGCTTCGACGTGCCGTTCGGTGGCCCAGTGGTCGCGGGCGAGGGTGAAGGTGGCGTTCGGCGCGGCGCCCACGAACGAGAGGTAGACGAGGTGGGCGACCCCGGCCGCCGCCGCGGCGTCGACGAAGGCGCGGTGCTGGTCCACCCGGTCGGGTGATTCCGAAGCCGAGACCATGAGGACGGTCGGGATGCCGTCGAGGGCCCGGCGAACGGCGTCGTGGTCGGCGAACCCGGCTTTCGCCACGGTCGCCGCGGGCACCTTGGGCGCGCGGGCGGGGTCACGGACGAGCAGCAGCTGGGCGTGCCCTGCTTCCGCGAGGCGGCGGGCGACGCGGCCACCGACGTGCCCGGTGGCGCCCGTGACGGCGATCGGGGGCTGGGCCATGGGTCTCCTCTCGGCGGTCGGCGCACCCCAGGCTCCCACGGACGGGCGCGCCGGACCTGCTCGACGTTGCCCGGCTCGCGCACCGGCGACGCGCCCGTGCGTCCCATGAACGCGATCGCCATTCGACGACAATTCGCGAATTCGTCGAAACAGCGCCTGTACGCGGACCTTTAATTCACGTGCATGAACTTCCTACACAAATGTGACCGCGCAGGGTTACCCTTCCTGGGAGCGCTCCCAGAATGGCCCTGCTCGCAAGGAGGCGACGCATGAACACGGTTACTGGCACGCGCAGAAGAAAGCTGACCGGTCGATTCGCGGCGATCACGGCCGCGGCTTCGGTGACGGCGATGGCCGCGGCGATGGTGGTGGCCGGCGGCCAGAGCGCCTACGCGGCCGTCGGGTGCCGCGTCGACTACACCGTCACGAACCAGTGGGGCGGCGGGTTCGGCGCGAACGTCACGATCACCAACCTGGGTGACGCCCTGTCGAGCTGGAGCCTGGAGTGGACCTTCACCGCCGGCCAGCGCGTCGACCAGCTGTGGGGCGGCGAGTTCAGCCAGTCGGGCAGCACCGTGACCGTCCGCAACGCGAGCTACAACGGCTCCCTGGCCACCGGCGCGAGCACGACGCCCGGCTTCAACGGCTCGTGGTCCGGCTCGAACCCCGCGCCGACCTCGTTCAAGCTCAACGGGGTGACGTGCACCGGCTCGCCGACCAGCACGTCCGTCTCCCCCTCCACCTCGCCCTCGACCACCAGCCGGACCACCACCACCACCACCACCACCACCACCACCAACCCCGGTGGCGGCGGTGACGGCAGCGGCCCCTGGCCCACCGACACGGGCAGCGTGCACACCCCGACCACCCGCAACGCCGGCACGTTCTTCGACGGCGGCATGAAGCGGTACTACGGCATCGGTGACGGCGGCCAGGGCGAGAGCCAGGACCCGATGTTCGTGGTGGCCAACGGCGGCACCATCCAGAACGTGATCATCGACGCCCCGGCGGGCGACGGCATCCACTGCGAGGGTTCCTGCACCATCCGCAACGTCTGGTGGAACGACGTGGGCGAGGACGCCGCGACGTTCAAGTCCTCCAGCTCCTCGGCGCAGTACCTGGTCGACGGCGGCGGCGCGAAGTCGGGCGCGGACAAGGTGTTCCAGCACAACGGCGCGGGCACCGTGACCATCCGCAACTTCCAGGTGCACAGCAGCGGCAAGCTCTACCGCGCCTGCGGCAACTGCTCGACGTCCTACCAGCGCCACGTGGTCATGGACGGCGTCACGGCGCGGTCGACGAAGGTCCTCGCGGGCATCAACACCAACTGGGGCGACACCGCCCGCTTCTCCCGCATCACCGTCTACGGCAGCACGGTGATCTGCGAGAAGTACCAGGGCGTGCCGAAGGGCTCCGAGCCGAAGAAGATCGGTGAGGGCGCGGACGGCAAGAACTGCTTCTACTCGCCGTCCGACATCACCCAGCGGTAGCGGCACCGGCGGTGCGGGCGCGGCCACCCCTCGACGACGCGCCCGCACCACCGGTCACCAGTGCAGGTCCGGCAGTTCCGCGATCCGGACCAGGTCCGCCTCCCCCAGCGGCGGGGTCGGGCGCGTCGGTGCGTCGGACGCCCCGCCGGTCTGCGCGGCGTTGGAGGTCTGGACGCTGACCCACGTGCCGTCCGCCGCCTGCGCGGTCAGCGACAGCCTGGTCACGCCCCCTTCCACCACGGTCTCCAACGCCGCCTTGCGGCCATCCGAGAGGTCGACCAGGCGGCACGCGGCACGACCGGCGCAGCCCACCTCGCCGCCGCCGGGCTTCTCCAGGTTCACCATCAGCCAGCCGCTGCCGGCGGCGTCGGTCAGGTTGGCGATCGCGCGGTAGGCGCCCTGCCTGATGCCGAACTTCAACGCCTCCTCGGCGGGAGTCCGCTCGGGCCTCAAACCGGGTGGGAGGGCGCCCGCCAGCACCGGGTCGAGCTCGGCCGCGCGGCGGTCCGACGGCGCGGGGGGCACCGGACGGCCCACCCACTGCACCTTGAGCTGCGGCGCGGTGGCGATGGCGGTCAGGCGGTCGTCGTCGAGCACCCTCGTCTTGGAGCCCTGTCCGCCGGTCTCCATGACGCGCACGTACGTGCCGTCGGTGCGCCACACCTCGACGGTGGCCATCGTCACCTCGGCCGTCGACAACACGTCGACCTTCGCCGTCGCCCCGTCCGGCAGCTGCTCGATCGCGCACCGGACCTCCGACGTGGGCGCCCCCGACAGCGTGCACTCCCCCGGCGGCTGGCCGCCGAGCGGCCTGACGTAGACGATGACCGTCCGGTCGCCGGTCAGCACGAAGTTGCCGCCCCAGCTGTCCGCGATGGCGCAGAGCCGCAGCGGTGTCGCCTCGACCCCCGCCGGCAACGGCAGCGCGAACCGCGCGAACGCCTCGGTGAGGCGACCGGACTCGGCCAGTTCCGCCGGCGTCGCCGAACCGCGCGGCTGGTCGGGGAAGCCGCCCGTCATCCGCTCCGCCGCGCATCCCGGAGTCGTCACGACCGCCGACGTCGCGCTCGTCGTCGGCGACGTCGACAGCACGCCGGCGGGCGGGGCCGAGGCCTGCCCGAACGTCCCGCTCACCGCGACCGCGACCACCGCCACGACACCCGCCGCCGCGGCGGTCAGCGCGCCGTACCGCCGACGTGCCCGCCGCCTGCGCCCGTCCTCGACCACCTGCTCGAACGCCAGGCCCAACGCGGGCTCGTCCGCCAACGCCGACCTGATCATGTCCCGCACCTCGTCGCTCACGAGCCCTCCCACAGCACGGTCCGCTTGGTCGCCAACGCCCGGCGCAGGGCGCCCAGCCCCTTGGCGACCTGGCTCTTCACCGTTCCCTCGCTGCAGCCCAGCGCCGCCGCGGTCTCCGCGACCGGCAGGTCCTCCCAGTACCGCAGCACGACCGCGGCCCGCTGCCTGGGCGGCAGCGCGGCCAACGCCCGCCGCACGTCCAGGGCCTCCTCGAGCCCCGTCGACGCCTCGGCCACCTCCGGCACGGCCTCGACCACCGTCTCCGGCCGCCGTCCCCGCCACCGCGACTCGTCGATCACGGCCCGCACGAGCACCTTGCGCACGTACGCGTCGACCCGTCCCTCCCGGTCCAACCGCCCCCAGTGCACGTAGACCTTGGCCAGCGCCGTCTGCGCCAGGTCCTCGGCCCGGTGCCAATCGCCGCACAACAAGAAGGCGGTCCGCCGCACGACAGCCGCCCGTGCCTCGAAGTACGCCCGGAACTCGCGGTCCCGATCGTGCACGTGACACCTCCTCCACTCGGTCACCCCCTATACGGCGTCCGCACGCGGCCCGTTGCCCGTAACTTTGCGTGAGCACGCCGAAGGGCCCGCGCGCCGTCGAGCGCACGGGCCCCCCGAACCGCCGGGCTCCCCGATCAGCCGGCGGGCTCGACCCCGATGGCGTCCACCACCGCCGTCGTCACCGCGGTGAACTCCAGCACGGTCCCGGCCTCGAAGTCGTCCACGTCGTCGGTCGCGACCTGCCGCTCGCCGATGAACCGGCCGGTCTCCGGGTCGATGATGATGTCCCGGCGCCGGTCGTCGTCCTCGACGCCCAACGCGATGCCGACCCGACCCCCCAGGTTGGCCTGCTCCTCGGTCACCTCCAGGCCGTCGATCCTGGTCAACGCCCGGTAGATCGCGGCACGCACGTCCTTGTCGACCAGCCCGCTGCGCAACGCGTCGGCGGCGTAGGCGAACAGCGCGGCGTCACCCCGGCCGTCCGGCACGTCGGCCCGCAGCCGCTCGAACAGCGCGTCCGGATCGGTCGGCAGGCCCGCCTGCCACTCGGCGGTCGGGTTCTGCCAGGAACCGCCGTCCTGGCACTTCGACTCGCCGAAGAAGTCGCCGCACGGCGCGCGCCACTCCCCCTCGGGCCAGCCGCGCCGGTCGGGCAAGCCGCGCCGGCCGGCCACGCCGGCCGCCTCCGCCTCCGCCCGCGTGCCGATGACCCACTGCTCGTTGCCGGTCGCGTCCCGGCGCAGCATCCACTCGTCGCTCGGGTTCGCGGGCACCCACGTCTCCATCAGGTGCTCCGTGAGCCAGGCGAAGCCCTTGCCCTCGACCGAGGTCGTGCCCATCCACCAGGCGTGCGTCGCGACGTAGCGGTACTGACCGGGCCCGACGGGCTCGTCCACGGCGCCGATCGTCGTGGAGGCCGCCTGGTCGAGCGTCCGCACGGCCTCGGCGGTCGCCGGCGCGGGACCGCCGAACGACACGGTCTGCGCGACCAGGGCCCCGGCCACCAGCACCACGACCACCGCCGCGGCGGCCAACCAGCGCCCGGTGCTCCTCCGTGGTCGGCGCTGCGGTGTCGTGGTCACGCCCTCCTCCTCCTGCTCGATGTCCGCGAGCAACGCCGCCCTGGTCCGGACGAGCACCGGCTCGTCCGCGCGGACGTGGGCGTTCAAGGCGTCCAGCGCGGAGTCCAGTTCGTCCTCGGTCCACAGGCGGCGGACGTCGTCGTCACTCATCGCCGCTCCTCGTGTGCTCGGTGTTCGACGCGTGGGCCCGCAGCCGCTGCCGCACGCGGTGCAGCCGGGAGCGGACCGTGCCGACGGGGATGCCGAGCGCCTCGGCGACCTCGTTCGAGTCGAGGCCCGCCCAGCTGGTCAGCAGCAGCACGTCCCGGTCGCCCTCGTCCAGCCCGACCAGCGCGCCGGCCAGCAGCCTGGCCCGCGACGAGGCGTCCACCCGGTCGGCCACCCGGTTCCCGTGGTCCTCGGCGCCCGAGGCCGACCCGGCCGCCCGCGCCGCCGCTCGCAGCCCGCGCACCTCCTGCCGCACGTGCCTGCGCAGCAGGTTCGTGGCGATGCCGTAGAGCCAGGAACGCGCCGTGCCGCGGCCCGGGTCGTACCCGGTGCGGGTCTGGAACGCGATCAGGAACGTCTCGCCGACCAGGTCGTCGGCCAGGTCGCCGACGCGGCGGGCCAGGTACCGGTGCAGCGGCCGGGCGTGCCGGTCGAACAGCTGCCCGAAGAGCCGCGACGGGTGCGGTCCGGCCAGGTCCGGCCGGTCGTCGGCGGCCGCGGCCCCGCCGCCCGCGTGCTCGGTCATGATCCTCACACCAGGTGTTGCCCGCAGCGCGCCGCCACGTTCACGCCGTGCCGGTCGGTCACGCCGCACGGTACGGCGTCCGGGGACGTCTCCGGGGCGCGATCAGGGGCGTCCGCAGTGCAGCGCGGTGATGCCGCAGTCGAACGCGCGGGCCTCCACCAGCCGGAACCGCCGTCGGGCGGCGGTGTCGCCGAACACCGGCAGGCCCGTGCCGATCGCGGTCGGGTCGACGAACAGGTGCAGTTCGTCCAGCAGGTCCTCGGCGAGCTCGCGGCCGAGCACGATGCGGTCGACCGGTCCGGTCAGCGCGCCGACGTGGGGGTGAGGTCCTCGGTCCACGGGGAGGTGAGCCAGTCCGTCTCCCCGCCCGGACCGGCCACCACCCCGTTCCGACACCGACGACCTGGAACCGCGCGCGACGGCCGTCGCCTCCGGCTCAGCGGGCGCCGGGGCGGTAGGCGTCGTTCACGGCCACCGGGCCGGCGCCGCTCGTGGTGCCACCACCCGGGACGTAGATCGTGCCGTCCACCGCGACGGCGGCGGTGCCGTGGCGGGGTACCGGCATCGGCGCCAGGCGCTGCCAGCGGTCGCGGGCCACGTCGTACACCTCGTGGTCGGGGAAGACGCCGTGCGCGCCCGCCGCGTGGTTGCCCTCGCCGCCGAACGCGTGGATCCGGCCGCCGACGACGGCGGTCGCGATACCGCCCCGGGCGGTCGGCATCGGCGCGCGCTCGGTCCAGCACCGGGTGCGCAGGTCGAGCGCGTACACGCTGTCCCGGACGTTCACCTGGCCCCGGTCACGTCCGCCGAGCACGTAGAACGTCGCACCGAGGATCGCGCCGCCGACGTGGTCACGGGCCTCGGGCAGGCTCGGCAACGACTCCCAGCGACCGGTCACGACGTCGTAGGACGACACGGTGTCCACGGTGTCCTGCAACCCGCCGGGTCCGGGCGTCAACGTCCGCATGCCGCCGGCGAGGTAGATCTTCGTCCCCCGCACGCCCACGGCGGCGCTGCCGCGTTCGGCGCCGGCGGGCATCGGCGGCAGTTCGGTCCACCGGTCCGCGCGCGGGTCGTAGACGTAGCTGTCGCGCAACGCCTGCCACGACGCGCCGCCGGACAGCCCGCCCACGACGTAGAGCCGACCGCCCACCGCCGCCACGTTCGGGTGGTTCATCGCCACCGGCAGGGGCGCCGCCGTCGACCAGCGGTCGGTGCGCGGGTCGTAGACCTCGACCTTGTCCGTGGTCACGACCCCGCCGCCGGCGTTCGGGAGGATGCCGCCGATGACGTAGACCCGGCCGTCGAGCGCGGCGACGCTGTGCTCCTGCCGCGGCCCGCTCGCGATCGGCGCCAACGGCTGCCAGCCGTGGCCGTACCCGGTCGTCGGCGGCGTGCCGCCGGGGGATGTCCCGTGTCCGGGATGGGCGTGGGCCGCAGGGGCGACCAGCAGCGCCACGCCCGCGGCCAGGGCGGTCCATCGTCGCATCGCGACCTCCACTTGCACGTCGTTACACCGTCTCTATATCGACGTTAGACGAGTTCTATAACGGTGACAAGTGTGGGTATAGTCCGGTTACATGAGCGAGGGGCAGCAGGCGCGGGAGCGCATCCTGGCCGCGGCGGCGACCCTGGTCGGCGAGGTCGGCATCGAGGGCACGTCGATCCGCGACGTGTGCACGCGCGCGGGCGTCACGCCGCCGACCGTCTACCACTACTTCGGCGACAAGCGCGGTCTGCTCGACGCCGTGGTCGCCGACGGGTTCGAGCGCTACCTCGCGGAGAAGCGCAGGCGTCGCCCGTCCGCCGACCCGGTCGAGGACCTGCGCCGCGGCTGGCACGGGCACGTGGAGTTCGGGCTGCGCAACCCCGCGTTCTACGGGCTGATGTACGGCGGCGTGCGGGCCGGTCGGCACCCGGCGGCGCTGGAGGGCGAGCGGATCCTCCGCCGGATCGTCGAGCGGATCGCCGAGGCCGGCCTGGTGCGCGTCACGGTGGACGAGGCCGTGCAGACCGTCCACGCCGCCACCGTCGGCACCACGATCCTGCTGATCGGCGACCCCGACGCGCCGGGCGCCGCAGGGCTGTCCGAGCGCAACCTCGAAGCCGTGCTCGACGCGGTGCTGATCACCCGGCCCGACGCCGACCGCACCGGCCTGCCCGCCGAGGCCGAGAAGCTGGTCGCGCTCGTCGCGCGGACCCCGGACGCCCCGCTCACCCCCGGCGAGCGGGGCATCCTGCTGGAACTGCTGGCGAAGCTCGCCCGGACCGGGTGAGCTACGCCTCCCTGGCCCAGGCCTTGGCCAGCGCGAGCTTGCCGCCGGTGTGCAGCAGCGACCCGGAGTACACCCGGCTCGCCAGCAGCACGGTCAGCACCACCGTCCCGGCCAGCAACCCCATGGCCAGCAGCGGTTCCCACAGCGCCGCGTCACCGGCGAACAGCCGCACCGGCATGGCGATCGCCGACGAGAACGGCAGGAACGACAGCACGGTGAGCACGGCGACGTTGTCGGAGAAGAACATCACGCCGAAGTAGGGCCCCATCACCAGGAGCATCACCAGGCCCATGCTCGAACCCAGGTCCTCCTGCCTGCTGACCAACGACCCGGCCACCGCCCACATCGCGGCCAGCAGCACGAAGCCGAGCAGCAGGAACGGCACGAACCAGCCCAGCGGGGGCGCGACCAGCGCCAGCAGCTCCGAGTGCCCGCCGAGCCGCATCGCCACCGGCCCGGCCACCGCGATCACCAGCACCTGGCCGATCGTCAGCAGCGAGTGGCCCACGATCTTGCCCGCCAGCAGCGCGCGCACCGGCACCGTCGACACCAGGATCTCCACGATCCGCGTCTGCTTCTCGGTGACCGTGCTCTGCGCGATCGCCGTGCCGCTCATCCCGAACATGAGGAACAGCAGGGCGAACACCATGATCACGAGCTGCCGCTGACCCTGGCCGACCTCGGCCGGGTCGAGCAGGTCGACCGGCGGCGCGGTGCGCAGCGCGGCCAGGACGTCGGTCGGCGGGTCGGCCAGCGCGACCACCCGGACACCCGTGGCCGACTCGCCCGTCGGGTCCGGCACGACCGCCGCCTCCACCTCCTCCGACCGGATCAGCGCCTCGGCCTCGGCCACGTCGGCGACGGCGCGGACCTCGACACCGGTGTCCGTCAGCACGTCCGCGGCCCGCGCGCCGACCGTGGCCACCTTGGTCTCGCCGCCGCCGAACACGGTCGGCAGGATCGACATCGCGAACAACCCCACCACGATCACGCCGAGGCCGATCCAGAAGGCCTTGGCGCGCAGGAAGGTCTTCATCTCCCGCTCGGCCACCAGCCTGGTGGCCGCGACGAACCCGCGCGACCCGCCGTCCCGCTCCCGCTCCGCCACGCCGGTCATCAGATCGCCTCCATGAAGATCTCGCCGAGCGTCGGCACGACGGGGGTGAAGCTGCGCACGGGACCGCGGCGCAGGGCCGCTGCCAGGACCACCTGGTCCACTTCGGCGTCACCGTCCGGTTCGAACACCACGCGGGGACCGTCCACGTCGACCACGCGGACGCCCGGCACGTCGCGCACCCACCCCGCGTCGGACGCCACGACCAGCTCGAACCTCGTGGTGCCGTACCGGGTCCGCAGCTCGTCCCGCGCGCCGGCGACCGCGATCCGGCCGCCGGAGATGATCACCACGTCGTCGCAGAGCCGTTCCACCACCGACAGCTGGTGGCTGGAGAACAGCACGGGCACGCCGTTCGCGGCCCGCTCGCGCAGCACGCCGAGCACCGTCTCGACCGCGATCGGGTCCAGCCCGGAGAACGGCTCGTCCAGGATCAGCATGACGGGGTCGTGCACGAGCGCGGCGGCGACCTGCGCGCGCTGCTGGTTGCCCAGCGACAGCTCCTCGAGCTTGTCCTTGGCCCGGTGCCCCAGTTCGAGCTGGTCGAGCAGCCGCTCGGTGTTGCGCCGCGCGGTGTCCTTGTCGAGGCCGTGCAGCTGCCCGAGCCAGGCGATCTGCTCGCCGACGGCCATCTTCGGGTAGAGGCCGCGCTCCTCGGGCATGTACCCGAACCGCTGCCGCACCGCGCCGGTCACCGGCGAGCCGTGCCAGGCGACCGTGCCGCCCTGCGCCGCCAGGACGCCGAGGACGATGCGCATGGTGGTGGTCTTGCCGGACCCGTTCGCGCCCAGGAACCCGGTCATGCGGCCGGGTCGGACCTCGAAGGACACCCCGTCGAGGACCTGGTGGTCGCCGAAACTCCGGCTGACCGACGTCACTGTCAACATGACCGCAACGCTAGGTCCCGCACCCCGGCGGCGCGTCCGGCGCGAGATCGACTCCCGGGGTCATCCTCGCGGAGGACCCCCTTGGCCCGGCTCCACGATCCCGTGCTCGTAGGCGAACACGACGGCGTGCGTGCGGTCGCGCAGGCCCAGCTTGGCCAGGATGCGCGACACGTGCGTCTTCACCGTCGTCTCGCCCAGGTACAGCGCGCCGGCGATCTCCGAGTTGCTCGCGCCGCGCGCGAGGTGTTCCAGCACCTCGAACTCGCGGTCGGTCAGCTCCGCCGGCCGCCGCGCGGGCGTGGCGGGCCCCCGTTCGGTGAACCGGGCGATGACGCGCCGCGTGACCTCGGGCGAGAGCAGGGCGTCGCCGCGGGCCACGATCCGGACCGAGTCGACCAGGTCCTCCGGCGAGGCGTTCTTGAGCAGGAAACCGCTCGCGCCCGCGCGCAGCGCCTCGAACAGGTAGTCCTCGCGGTCGAACGTGGTGAGGATGACGACCTTGATCGGGTTGCCCGCGCCGGCCGGGCCGAGGATGCGCCGGGTGGCCTCCAGGCCGTCGACGCCCGGCATCTGCACGTCCATCAGCACGACGTCCGGCCGGAGCCTGCCGACCACCTCCACGGCCTCGACGCCGTCACGGGCCTCGCCGACCACCTCGATGTCGTCCTCGGTGCCGAGGATCACCCGGAAGCCCGCCCGCACCAGGTCCTGGTCGTCGGCGAGCACCACGCGCAACGGGATCGTCATGCCGGGAACCTCGCACGGACCCGGTACCCGGCATCACGGCGGGGTCCGGCTTCCAGCTCGCCGCCGTGCACCGCGACCCGCTCCCGCATCCCGACCAGGCCGAACCCGGCCCGACCCGACGTGCCCGACCGACCCCGGCCGTCGTCGGCCACCTCGACCTCCAGCGAGTTCGCCAGGAACCGCACCCGCACGTCGGCCTTGCGCGCGTCCGCGTGCTTCACCACGTTCGTCAACGACTCCTGCACGATCCGGTACACCGACAGCGCCACGCCCTCCGGCACCGGCCGGGGCTCGCCGTACACGCCGTGCTCCACGTCGAGCCCGGCCGACCGCGCCAGTTCGGCCAGCTCGGGCAGCTGGTCCAGCCCCGGCGAGGACGTCTCGCCCGCCTTGGGTGGCGCCTCGTCCTGATCGGCGCGCAGCACGCCGAGCAGCCCGCGCAGCTCGCCGATGGCGGTGCGGGCGGTGTCCTCGACGGTCCGCAACGCCTCCCTGGCCAGGTCGGGGTCGCGGTCGAGCACCCGCCGCGCCGCGCCCGCCTGCACGCCCATCACCGACACGTGGTGCGCCACGACGTCGTGCAGGTCGCGGGCGATGCGGACGCGTTCGGCGACGATCGCGCCACGCGTGTTCTGCTCCTGCGAGCGGCGCAGCTGCTCGGCGCGGTGCTCCAGCTCGGCCTGCCGACGGGCCGAGACCCACGCCATCTCGCCGAAGAAGTACGCGGACAGGAAGAACAGCACGTTGAACCCGATGCCGTAGAGCACGGTCGCGAGCACCGGGTCGAGCGGCCCGGCCGCGCCCTCGAACGGCGGCATCGGCCTGACCAGGAACCGCACCAGCCCGAACCCGAGCCAGCCGAACATGGCCACGATCACCGCGATCCGCGCCCACCGCGCCCGCGTCCGGTCCCGCCCCCACGCGCCCGCGCTGAAGATGGCCAGGAACAGCGCGACGGACGGCACGAGGTTGTCGCCCACCTGCCGGGCCTGCGCCGCGACGAGCAGCGCGCCCACCACGACCATCACCGTCAGCGGGTAGCGCCGGCGCGCCGCCAGCGGCAGGGTCATCGCCGCGCCCCAGGCGAGCTGCTCGGCCAGCGGCGGTCCGCCGTCCCACGGGCTCGCGCCCATGCTGTTGATCAGCACGGTCACCGCCACCGCGCCGGCCAGGGCCGCGAGCGCCAGCCAGACGTCCTCGCGCCACTCGGCCCCGGTGGGACCGGGACGCCGCCACCGCGCCCACACCGGCTCGGGACCGCCCTCGCGCGTCCAGTCGTCCGCCATGCCCGTGAACGTAGCCCGAGCGGCGTTCGGCCGGAGCGCCGGACCACTGCGGTTCACCGGGCAGGTGCGGCAGCGGGGGTGCTGCGCCAGACCGGCGGGGTGGACGGGTTCCGCCACACCGGCCTGCTCGACGACCGGGACCGGTTGCCCATCCCGCCGTCCGGCGACCCGCGGGCTTCCTAGTCCGCGCCCGACCGGGCGGCGGTGACGACGACGGCGGTGTAGCGCATGACGAAGGCGCCGCCCACCGCGTCGATGGCGGCGCCGGTCGCGGCCAGCACCTCGTCCAGCTCGGCGGGTGGGAGCCGGGCGGCCACGCCGGAGGTCGGCAACTGGTCCAGCCACTCGTCCCGGGTGTAGGTCCGCTCCCAGTCGAACCGCCACTCCTCGTGCTCGCCGAACGCGCCCGACCGCCGGATGCCGTCGACCGCCTTGGCGGTGAAGGGCGAGTACCCGGCCGCGGGGGCGGGCGGGGAGTCCGGCAGGACGCGGCGATAGCCGGCGTTGAAGGCCTCGGCCAGGTCGGGCGGCGGTTGGGCGACGTTCCAGAACACGGCCAGCCGGCCGCCCGGCCGCAGCACGCGGGCCGCCTTCGCCGCGCCCGCGACCGGGTCGACCCAGTGCCAGGTCTGGCCGGACACCACGGCGTCGAACACGCGGCCGGCGGGCTCCCAGTCCTCGAACCTGCCCACCTCCACGTCGAGACCGCGCCGCCGTGCCACGTCGGCCATCCGGGGGTCGACCTCGACGCCGAGCACCCGGCACCCGGCCGCCTGGAACCGGCGGGCCGCGATGCCGGTGCCCGTGCCGACGTCCACCACGTGGGGCCCGGGGCTCGCGGCGACGATCGCCCGCACCATGGCGTCGGGGTAGGACGGTCGGGAGCGGTCGTAGCGCTCGGGGTCCGTGCCGAACGACTCGGCCATGTCACGGGCGCGGTGCGGGTCCGGGGGTACTGTGGGCATGCGCCCACTATGAGTGGGCAAGCGCCCACTCGTCAACCGAGAGGAGCACCGTGCCGACCGGTGTGGCCATCCGCGACGTGCGCGAGCAGCTGTTCGACGCCGCCGACCGCATCCTGCTGCGGGACGGGCCCAGCGCGCTGACCAGCCGTGCCGTCACCACCGAGGCGGGTTGCGCCAAGGGCGTGCTGCACCGGCACTTCGAGGACTTCGACGCCTTCCTGGCCGAGTTCGTGCTCGACCGCGTCGACCGGATGGACGCCCAGGCCGCCGCGCTGCGCGGGGCCGCGGGCTCCGGCGCGGTCGTCGACAACCTCACCGACGCGCTCATCTCGCTGTTCGGGTCGGTCGCGGTGGCGATCGTCGCCCTGGTGACCTTCCGGGACGAGCTGCGCGCCCGGCTGCGGCGGGCGTGGCCCGCGGGCGTGCCGGTGCTGACGGAGGCGGTGACCATGATCGCGGCCTACCTCACCGCCGAGCGCGACCTCGGCCGCATCGCGCCGACCGCTCAGGTCGACGCCCTCGCACCCACCCTCATCGGCACCGCGCACCTGCTGTTCGCCGACCGCGGCGCGCGGCCGGAGCGCGACGCCGTGCGCCAGGCCGTGACCGCGGTCGTCGCCGGCGTGCTCTGAGCGCTTCAGCGCGGCTCGACCCTGGTGGCCGTGTCGCCGAAGACGAACGCGGACGGCTCGCACTCGGCGATGAAGTCGCGGGGGAACCCGAGCCGGAACTCCACCGCCGCCTCCAGCCGCCGGACCGCGTCCTCGGGCAGGGTCAGGTCGAGCGCGCCGAGGTTCTCGGCGAGCTGCTCGACGCTGCTCACGCCGACCAGCGGCAGCACCGCGCGGTGCTTGGCGCGCGTCCACGCCAACGCCACCTGCGCCGGGCGTGCGCCCAGCTCGTCGGCGACCTCCCGGACGGCACGGGCCGCCGCGCGGTCGCGTTCGGTCAGCGTGGCGGGGTCGGCGCGCCTGGGGTTCGACGACCCGGACAGCTTGCCCGCCGCGAGCGGGGCCCAGGCGGTGACGCTCAGGCCGAGCGCCTCGGCCATCGGCAGCAGCTCGCGCTCGACGTCGCGGTTGAGCAGGTTGTAGGGCACCTGGAGCCCGGCGAACGGCGTCCAGTCGCGCCACTGCGCGAGCGTGTTGGCGCGGGAGACGACCCACGCCGGCGCGTCGGAGATGCCGGTGTAGAGGATCTTGCCCGCGCGGACGGCGTCGTCCAGGGCGCGCATCGTCTCCTCGACCGGGGTGTGCCGGTCCCAGATGTGCACCCAGTAGATGTCGACGTAGTCGGTGCGCAGCCGGCGCAGGCTCCGGTCCAGCGAGGCCGTCAGGTTCTTGCGGTGGTTGCCCGAGGCGTTGGGGTCGGCGGCGTCGCGCGACAACGTGTACTTCGTGCCGATGACGAACCGGTCCCGCCGGTCCACGATCGAGCCGAGCAGCTCCTCGCCGGCGCCGTAGGCCGACGCGGTGTCGAGCACGTTGCCGCCCGCGTCGGCGTAGGCGTCCACGATGCGGCGCGACTCGACGGGGTCGCTCAGGGTCATCGTGCCGAGCAGGAGTTCCGACACGCGCAAACCGGTCTGGCCGAAGAGGCGGTACTTCATGGTCATGCCGCCCAGCCTGGGGTGGCGGGCCGGGCGGAGGGAGGCCCTCGCAGGGCCACCGTCGGCCTAGACTCGGCGACCATGAACGCGTTGGGCGGGTTCCTGCGTGCCCGGCGGGAGGCGATCACCCCGGCCGAGGTCGGCCTGCCGACCGGACCGCGCCGCCGCACGCCCGGTCTGCGCCGGGCGGAGCTGGCCGCGTTGGCCGGGGTGAGCGTCGAGTACCTGACCCGGCTGGAACGCGGGCGTGACCGCCACCCGTCGGCGCAGGTCGTCGGGGCGTTGGCGGACGCGTTGCGCCTGTCGTCGCACGAGCGCGTGCACCTGCACCGGCTGGTGAAGGGCGGCGGCGCGGTGTGCCCGGCGGCGCCGGAGCCGCGTCCGGTGCGGCCGACCGTCCTCGCGCTGCTCGACCGGCTGGAGCCGACGCCCGCGTACGTCTGCGACGGGCAGGGCGACCTGCTCGCGTGGACCGCCGGGTTCCGCCTGCTGGCCGCGCCGTCCGGCCTGCTCGACGTCGACCGGCCGAACCTCGCGCGGTTCGTGTTCGGCGATGCCAGGGCGCGCACGGCGTTCCCGGACTGGGACCGCGTGGCCGACGACCGCGCGGCCGCCCTCCGCACGGCGGCGGACCTGGGTGACGGCTCGGCGGCCGTGCTGGCGGAGGAGCTGTCGATCACGGTGGGCGCGGACTTCGGCCGCCGCTTCACCGCCGGGAGGGTGCCCGGCGGCACGGGCGTCGAGCGGTGGCGCCACCCGGAGGCGGGCGTGCTGCGCCTGGCCTACGAAACCCTGACCGTGCCGGGCGACGAGGACCACCGCCTGGTCGCCTACCTGCCCGCCGACCCCGCGACCGCGCAGGCGCTCGACGCCCACGCCTACGCCGCCACGTCGTAGGCATCGGGACACCGCGCCAGCCGAGTGGGCTGCCCGGCGGACCGCGGCAGCACCGCTGCCGCCCGACAGGCCCGGGACCGTGCCGCTACAGCACCGCGGCGAGCTCTTCCAGCGCCGCCAACGGATCCGGACCGATCGGGAAGAGCACGGCGCTGTCCACACCGGCCGCGAACAGCTCGGCCAAGCAGGCCCGCGCGTCCGCCGGCGTGCCGGTCACCGCGAGTTGCCGCACCCACTCCTCCGGCAGCCGGCGCACGAACTCCTCCCGCGTGCCGCACTCCCGCCGCAGCGCCGCGAACTCCGCCGCGAACGGCAGCGGGGCCAGGTGCGGCGCCCAGTCCGGCTCGCCGATCCACTCCAGCCCGGCCCGGACGGCGTCGATCGCGACCGTCGCGTCGGCGTGCACCGCGGCCACGTTGTAGCCGACCAGCCGGTGAGGCCGGCCCGCGTCGACGTGCGCCAGCGCCGCCCGCGCGTACTCCGGCGTCGTCGGCTCGGCCAGGACCGTCCCGTCCGCCACCCGCCCCGACACCGCCAGCGAACGCGGACCGCGCACCCCGGCCAGCACGCGCGGCGGGATGTCCGGCACGCACGCGGGTTCCAGGCGGACACCGTCCAGCCGGACGTACGTACCCCGCTCGACCGACTCGCCGCGCACCAGGGCCATCACCGCGCCCAGGTACTCCTCGATCGACGTCAACGGGCTGGCGGGCCACTCCCCGACCGACCGCATCCACCCCGGCATGCCGTGCCCGATGCCGATGTCGATCCGACCGGGGAACAGCTGGGCCAGCGTCGCCGCCTCCTTCGCGGCGAACGCGGCGTTGCGCGCGCCGACCGGCAGCAGCCCGATGCCGACCCGGATCCGCCCCGTCACCGCCAGCACCGCCGCGGCCTGGCCGATCCCGCCGCGGAAACCCAGGTCCTCCACCACCCACAGCTCGTCGAACCCGAGCTCGTCGGCACGCCGCGCGAACGGCAGCACCTGCGACGGCGCGAGGTCACGGGGCAGGATCAGCCCGACCGATCCGGAACGACTCACCACAAGCTCCTAGGTCCGCAAGTACGAAGCGCCGTTGAGGTCGAGCACCGCGCCGGAGGCCCACTCCGCCGCCGGCGAGGCGAGGTAGACCACCGCGGCGGCCACCTCCTCCGGTTCCGCCACCCGGCCGAACGGGCTCTGCGCCAGCACCTCGTCGGTCACCAGGTCGGCCACCCGGTCGGTGCCGACGAACCCGGGCGCCACCGACGCCACCGCGATGCCGTGCGGCGCGAGGGCCACCGCCAGGGACTGCCCCATCGAGTGCAGCGCCGCCTTGCTCGCGCCGTACGCGGGCATCGCCGGCTCACCGCGGAACGCGCCGCGCGATCCGACGTTGACGATCCGCCCGCGGGTGCCGCGCGCGATCATGTGCCGGGCGACGCAGTAGGACATGTCGGCCGCGCCGAACACGTTCACCGCGAACGTGCGACGCCACAACGCCTGCCACTGCGCGTACGGGAGCCCCACCGAACCGAGCTCCACCAGACCCGCGTTGTTGACCAGGACGTCGATGCCGCCGAGGGTGTCCGCGGCGGAGTCGACCACCCGCTCGATCGCCTCCGGGTCCGCCAGGTCGACGTCCGAAGAGGACAGCGCGACGACCTCGTCACCGAGGTCCCGGAACGCCTGGACGATCGCCGCGCCGATGCCGCGGCTGCCACCGGTGACCAGCACGCCCCGGCTCACTTGGCGAACACCTGCGACTCGTCCTTGAAGGCCTTGAACTCCAGCGCGTTGCCGGCCGGGTCGCGGAAGAACATCGTCCACTGCTCGCCCGGCTCGCCCGCGAACCGCAGGTACGGCTCGATCACGAAGTCCGTGCCCGCCGCGCGCAGCCGCTCGGCCAGCGCGTGGAACTCGTCGACGGGCAGGATCAGGCCGAAGTGCGGCACGGGCACGTCGTGGCCGTCGACCGGGTTGCGGCCGGAGTCGCCGCGCGGTCCGGGCACGACGTGCGTCACGAACTGGTGGCCGTAGAAGTTCCAGTCCACCCACTTCTCGGCCGAGCGCCCCTCTTCGAGCCCGAGCACGCCGCCGTAGAACTCGCGGGCCCTGGCCAGGTCGTCGACGGGAACAGCGAGGTGGAACCCAGGTCTCATGCCTCCACCTTGACCAACGGCCGGGCCAATGTCAACATTCGACATTATGCAGCTGCGCAAGGCCGACCGGCGGGGCCTGGCGGACGAGGCCGCCGACCGGATCCGGGAGGCGATCTTCGCGGGCCTCTTCCCGCCCGGCTCGCCGGTGCGCGAGGTGGAGCTGGCCGAGTCACTGGACGTCAGCCGCGGCTCGGTGCGCGAGGGCCTCGCCGTGCTGGAGCGCGAAGGGCTCGTGCGCAGCGCCTGGCACCGCGGCACCAGGGTCATCGACCTCACCGCGCGGGACGCCGAGGAGGTCTACTCGGTCCGCGCCGCGCTGGAAGGGCTGGCCGGCCGCCGCGCGATCGGCCGGGTCGACCTGGACGCGCTCGGCGACCTGGTCGACGCCATGGCCCGGCGGCTGGCCGCGGGCGCGCCGAGCGACGAGCTGCTCGCGCTGGACATGGAGTTCCACGACACGATCTACCGGTCCGCCGACAACCGGCGCCTGCTCGAGGCGTGGCACGCCGTGCGGTCGCAGGTGCACCTTTTCCAGCTCACCCGCATCCGCCTCGGCCACCACGACTACCGCGCGGTCGTCGTCGACGAGCACCGGGAGATCGTGCGGCTGCTCGACGCCGGCGACGCCGACGAGGTCACCCGCTTCGCCGAGGAGCACGTCCACTCGGCGAAGCGGGTGCTCGTCGGTCAGCTCGACGGCTCGACGAGCGAGACCTCCGGGTAGCTCGCCGACGCCCGGTCCAGCAGCGGCTGCGGCTCACCGCGCAGGTGCAGGTCGAAGAACGCCCGCACGTAGGCGCGGGTGATCGCCGCGCCGCGCTCGCCCGGGACGCCGCCGCCGGGACCGATGCCCAACTGCGGCAGCACCACGCCGATGTCGGTGAACGACGGGTGCGACATGCCCGCCACCACCAGCCAGCGCTTCCACCCGGTCAGCATCGGCCAGGTGTCCTGCCAGCTCTTGGCGCCGTCCCGGCCGGGCGCGTAGTTGTCCTCCCGCCCCAGGAGCATGACCGGCTGCGAGATCCCCGGCGCCGGGACCGGCGTGCTGATCACGCCGTCCACGTCGATCGCGACGCGGATGCGGGCGTCGGCACGTGCGGCGACGAGGCTGCTCGCCCCGCCCACGGAGTGGCCGCCCATCGCGATCCGCGAGGCGTCGACCAGGTTCGCGCCCCGGTGGTGGCGCAGCGGCCCGGTCAGCTGGTCCAGCACGAACGACACGTCCGCCGCGCGGCCCTCGCCCAGCTTCAACCAGAACTCGTGGTCGTGGAAGAGCTCGCAGGAGGCGCAGGGCGCGACCCGCCCGTCGGGGAACGTGGTGGCGACGTTCTCGTAGGTGTGGTCGACCACCGCGACGACGTAGCCGTGGCTCGCCAGGTCCTCCGCCAACGTGGTGAGCGTGGCGCGGGACCGCTTGTAGCCCGGTGAGAGCACGACCAGCGGCAGGCCGTGCCGCCGCCCGACCGGTCGGGCGTCCACCACCGCGTTGGTCCGCACGTGGCTCAACGCGTCGGGCGGCACGGTGGTGATGCCGCCTTCTTCGAGCGCCGCCTGGGACTCGGCCGGCGTCATGTACTGCTTCTTCGGGCCGCGCGCGGACGCCGTCGGGTAGAAGAGGGAGACCATCAGCTCCCGGTTCACCGCCGGCACCCAGGGATCGGGGCGCGAGGGGTCCGTCAGGTGCAACGAGGTCGTGCCCACCGGGTGCCGACCGGTCGGCGCGGGCAGGTACGGCGTCGGGTCGGCGGGCTCGGGCTCCGACGCCGACGCGGGCGTGGCGGACAGGACGAGGGTCAGGGCGATCAGGAACGTGAGGCCACGCATGGGCCTTCCTT
The DNA here is from genome assembly GCF_040295345.1 of Actinosynnema sp. NPDC002837. NCBI lineage: Bacteria > Bacillati > Actinomycetota > Actinomycetes > Pseudonocardiales > Pseudonocardiaceae > Actinosynnema > Actinosynnema sp. NPDC002837. The sequence continues at coordinate 31,483 of NZ_JBEOVG010000017.1, read as the reverse complement.
CCGACGAGGGGTCAGGACAGGTGGCGCAGCCGGCGGAAGCAGCACCACGTCAGCAGTGCCGACAGCACGAGGAACAACGCCAGTTCGGCCCACTGCAAGGGCCAGAACCGGGTCACCGGCTGGTAGGCGAGGTGCTGCCGGTAGCCGAGGCCGTCCAGCCGCGCGAAGCACGCGCGGATCCGGTCGAGGTCCGCCAGGGTCGGCGGGTCGGCCGACGCGGGCGGCAGGCAGTCGCCCACCGCGGCGGGCAGCGGGTGCGTCACGACGCCGTTCGCGTCGACGGTCTCGTTCGCCAGCACCCAGGCGCCCGCCGGTTCGGCCACCCGCACGGACACGGGCACGTCACCGCTCACGCCCTCGTCCGCCTGGATGCCCTCGATGCTGCGCGCGGTGAGCGTGACGGACTCCTCGACCGGCGGCAGCACGTGCGGGCGCACGCCGTACGGGACCGCCAGCTGCACGGCGACGTACACCACGAGGGTCACCGCCATCGCGGGCACGGTGCGGCGCAACAGGATCGCGATCGCGACACCGAGCACGAACGCGAACGCGGCGTAGCCGATGGGCGCGATCCCCCGTGCGGCGAACACCAGCGGCGTGACGCGCGCCTGGAAGCCCCGCTCGGCGTCGAGGTCGGCCGCCGTGTCGATCGGGTCGGCCCACCAGCCGACGACCAGGCTGAGCACGCCCGCCGCGACCATGGCGGCCGGCGCGCCGATGCCGAGCTTCACCGCGAGCCACCGGGTGCGGGTGACGCTCTGGTTCCACACCAGGTTGTGCGTGCCGGTCTCCAGCTCGCGGGTGATCATCGGCACGCCCCAGAACACGCCGAGGACGGCCGGCAGCAGCTGCACCGCCAGCGTGCCGGCGAGGTAGGCGAACCCCAGGTCGCCGAAGTCGCCGCCCACCGGGCGGCTGATCGCCAGCACGAGCACCGCCGGCGCGAGCACCGCGTACACCGACATCACCGGGAAGCGCAGCTGCCGCCACGCCAACCACGTCATCGGACGACCCCCAGAGCGGGGCGTTCGACGCCGGACGCGGTCAGGTAGGCCAGGATCAGGTCCTCCAGGCCGGGTTCGCCGACGTCCCACGCGGGGTCGAGGATCGGCGCCTCGGTGCGCACCAGCGCGGTGGTCTGGCGCTCGGTGTGGCTCGCCGCGACCACCCGCTGGTCCGCGGGCAGGGTGTCGAGGTCCCGGCGCGGCCCGGTCAGCCTGCGGTGCGTGGCGAGCAGCTCGTCGACGTCGCCCGCGATCCGGACCCGGGAGTCCACCAGCACGACGAGGTGGTCGCAGACCCGTTCCAGGTCGGCGACCAGGTGCGAGGACATCACCACGCTCAGCCCGTGCTCGGCCACGGCCGCCATGAGGTCGCCCAGGAACTCCCGCCGCGCCAACGGGTCCAGCGAGGCGACCGGTTCGTCCAGCAGGAGCAGTTCGGGCCGCTTCGCGATGCCGAGGGTGAGCGCGAGCTGGGCGCGTTGGCCGCCGGACAGCTTGCCCGCGGCCAGCGCCGGGTCGAGCCCGAGCCGCGCCACCCGGCCCCGGGCCAGCTCGTCGTCCCAGCCGGGGTTGAGGCGGGCGCCCAGGCGCAGATGCTCCTCGACGGTGAGGTTTGGGTAGACCGGGGTGTTCTGCGCGACGAAGCCGACCTTCGCCAGCTGGGCCGGACCGCTGCCCGGCACGCCGCCGCACACCTCGATCGTGCCGCTCGACGGTGCGAGCATGCCCGCGGCGAGGCCGAGCAACGTGGACTTGCCCGCGCCGTTCGGGCCGACCAGCCCGGTCACGCGCCCGGCGGGCACGTCCAGCGTGCAGCCGGTCAACGCCCAGCGCCGCTTGTACTTCTTGCCCAACCCCCGGGCGCGCAGCACGCTCACGCTATGTCCTCCTTGGCCCCGGTGCGGAACGTGGTGAGGAACAACGCCTCGATGCTCTCCTCGTCCAGCCCGGCGCGGCGGGCCTTGGCCAGCCAGCGCCGCAGGTCCTGGCGCAGCGGCGCGAGCGCGGCGAGCGACGTGCCGGACAGCGTGCCCGTCACGAACGTGCCCACCCCGGGACGGGCGGCGACCAGGCCGTCGTGCTCGAGCTCGCGGTAGGCCTTGAGCACCGTGTTCGGGTTGATCGCGAGGTCCGCCACCACGTCCTTCACCTTGGGCAGCTGATCGCCTTCGCGCAGCAGGCCGAGCCGCAGCGCGTGCCGCACCTGTCGGACCAGTTGCTGGTACGGCGACAGTCCCGACTTGCCGTCCAGGTGGAACTCGATCACGACTACCTCCATTTATCTAGCTACCTAGCACTATAGGCATAAGGAGGTGCCGCGTCGAGCGGGCGACGGCGCGACGGGCCGGTCCTCGGGTCAGGGTGGACAAACGACGGGCGGGGCCGGGCACGGTGCCCGGCCCCGCCGTCGGATCGGAGGTCAGAAGCGCGCGCCCACGTCCGCGCCGTTGCTCGGGCGCAGGAAGGTGGAGGACGGGATCGAGCCGTCGGCGGTGCGCGGACCGGTGATCGTGCCCGGGTTCGTGCTCGCGAACGACCACGAGCCGCCGAGGTCCCACGAGTTGCCGGTGCCGGCGGAGTTCGAGCCGAGCGAGGCGTTCGTGCCGTTGGCCGCCGCCAGGTTCTTGGTCAGCGTGCTGCTCGACCGGTCGAACTGGAACCCGGTCTTCGGGTTGTCCCAGGCCGTGCTGCGCTCGATCCGTTGCCGGCCGGGGTTGTTGTTGTCCACGAAGCCGCCCGCCGCGTTGTCCCACGTCATCGTGTTGCGCACGGTGTGGTCGGCGACGACGCCGTTGCCGCCGAGCTTGAACCCGTTGCCGTCACCGGTGAAGCCGGGCAGGTTCCAGCGGTTGAAGCCGTTGCCCCAGGCCAGGCTGTTCTCCAGCAGGATCGGCGAGGAGAACATCCAGTAGTCGAGGCCGTCGTCGGAGTTGTTCCACAGCCGCGCGCCGCGCACGACGTTGCCGCTGCCGGAGCCCTCCTTGATCGCCAGGCCGTCGGCGCTCTCGCCGTTCTTGCGCGGGTCGCGGTTGCCGTAGGCGTCCAGGTTGACGATCTGGTTGTTGCTCGACGCGCCTTGGAGGTGCAGCCCGGACTCGTAGTTGTCGCGCGTGACGAGCCGGTCGAAGACGGAGTTGTTGACGTCCAGGCCGAACACGCCGTACGGGCCGTGGACGATCTCCAGGCCGATCAGCCGCCAGTGGTCGCCCTCGATGTGCACGGCGCCGCGTTCCGCGCGGGGGATGCTGGACCCGACGGCACCCGGCGTGTGCGGCATGTTCTCGCCGTCGATGACCACGTGCTCGCCGTTGTAGTTGCGCAAGGTGATCGGCCGGCTCGCGGTGCCGTCCTTGAGCAGCTGGATGTTCGTGCTCGGCGCGTACGTGCCGCCGCGGACGTGGACCGTGGAGCCGGGCTGGGCCAGGTCGACGCCGCGCTGGATGGTGCGCAGTGGTGCGGCCAGGGTGCCGGGGTTGCCGTCGTCGCCGTCGGGCGCCACGTAGAGCGCGTCGACGGGTGGCGGCGTGCCGTCCTGGGTGAAGTCCAGGTAGTCGACGTTCGGCAGGCCGGCGGAGGTGGTCGGGCTGAGCCGGATGGTGACGGCCCCCGACGGCACCGTGACGGCGAGGGTCTTCGACGCCCAGGTCGACCACGCGCCCGTCGCCTCGAACGAGACCGACCCCGCGGTGGAGCCGTTGACCACGAGGTCCGCGGTGCGGGCGGTCGTGCCGCCGTTGGCGAACCGGACCAGGACCGTCGCGGCGCCCGCGGCCGGGGCGCTGACGGTGAACTGCGCGTGGGCGCCGACGGCGTTGTCCGCGTTGCAGAACCCGGAGCCCGAGTAGCCGCCCCAGTTGGCCTCGATGGCGCCGGTGCACACCGCGGGCGCGGATTCGGCCTCGTGGTGCGTGGTCGCCGCACTCGCCGCGGTGCCCGGTAATACGAGGGCCGCGACCACCGCGGTGGCGACGACAAAGGGTTTCAACGACATTGTTTCTCCCTCGATGTGACGCGAAGCGGGGCCGGGTTCACGCTTCTGAACAGCGCAAACCCGTTCCGGTAGCGGCCCGGGCACGCTAACGCACATCTTTGGAAGCACGCAATGCACCGAGGGAGGCAAACTGCGGTTTCACAATTATGAACAATTGCGACAACCGCGGGTCGGGCGCGGGGACGAATGCCGCCCCCGCGCCCCCCGTGCGCTAGTGCGGGGCGTCCTCGGCCTTGCCGGCCTTGATCATGAACGAACCGGCGACCGCGACCAGCGACAGGATCGCCGCCAGCAGGATCGCGGCGTGCATGCCGCCCATCTCGGCGCCGACCTTCGCCTCACCGGCCGTGGCCAGCTCGGCGGCCCGCGCGCTCATCACGCTGACCAGCAACGCCACGCCCGCCGCGGCGGCGAGCTGCTGGGTCGTGCTGAAGATCGCGCTGCCGTGCGAGTAGAGCCGCGCGGGCAGAGCGCCGAGGCCGGAGGAGAACAGCGGCGTGAACGAGAACGCCAGGCCCAGGCTCAGCACGAGGTGGAACACCAGCACGAGCGGCGTCGGCGTGCCCTCGTCGAACGTGGTGGCGAACCACAGCGAGCCGCTGGTGGCGACCGTGCCGACGATGAGCAGGACGCGCGGCCCCACCCGGTCGTAGAGCCGGCCGACGAACGGCGACAGCAGCCCCATCAGCAGACCGCCCGGCAGCAGGAGCAGGCCGGTGGCGAGCGGGTCGAGCGCCAGCACGTTCTGGGTGTAGATCGGCAGGATCGTGACGACGCCCAGCAGCAGGCCCATCATCACCATCATCAGCGCACTGGCCAGGGTGAACGTGCGGAAGCCGAACGTGCGCAGGTCCAGCAGGGCCCGTTCGTGCCGTTGCAACTGGACCTGCCGCAGCACGAACGCGGTGATGCCCACCACGCCGACCGCGAGCGACACCCACAGCGTGGCGGACGACCCGCCGCCGCTGTGCCCGATGCTCGACAGGCCGTAGACCAGCCCGCCGAAGCCGAACACCGACAGCACGACCGACAGCACGTCGAGCGGCGCGCTGCTCGACTCGCCGATGCGCGTGACCCAGCGCAGGCCGAGCACCAGCGTGGTCACCGAGATCGGCAGCACGACCCAGAACATGGCGCGCCAGCTGAACATGTCCAGCACCACGCCGGACACCGTCGGCCCGATGGCGGGCGCGACGGAGATGACGATGGAGATGTTGCCCATCACCGCGCCGCGGCGGGCCGGCGGCACGAGCGTCATGACGGTCGTCATGAGCAGCGGCAGCATGATCGCCGTGCCGCAGGCCTGCACGACGCGTGCCGCGAGGAGCACCTCGAAGCCGGGAGCCAGCGCGGCGAGCAACGTGCCCGCGCTGAACAGGCCCATCGCCACGCCGTAGAGCACGCGCGTGGTCACGCGTTGGATGAGGTAGCCGGTGATCGGGATGACCACCGACATGGTCAGCAGGAAGCCGGCGGTGAGCCACTGGCCCACGGCGGCGGTCACGTTGAGTTCGGTGAGCAGCACGGGCAGTGCGACGCCCATGATGGTCTCGTTCAGGATGACCACGAACGTGGCCACGAGCAGCACGCCGATCACGGCGCGGTCGGCGCGGGTGAGCGCGGGCGGCGACGTCACGGCGTCGGACACACCTGCGGAAGTCATGCGTGGATCCCCCAGAGGAAAAGACGGGCGCGACAAAGAGGCAACGGCGCCCCGAACACACCAACCCTACCTCCGAAGATGCCGACGACAACTCGCTTTTCCGTGGGCGAACGCCGACGGACCGGCGTGCCGGCCCGGACCAGGTGTCCAACCGCGACGCCGCCGCGGCGCTGCGCGACCGACCCTGTTCAGCCGGTCACCCGCGTGAGGAAGGCGTGGAGCTTGACGGTGGTCCGGTCGACCAGTTCCGCCAGGGTGAGCGACTCGTGCAGCCGCGAGCCGGGGCCGGCGTCCTTCTTGCCGCGCAGGTAGAGCGAGCAGGCCAGGTCGGCGCAGAGGTAGACGCCGACGGAGTTGCCCTGCTGGCCCTCGCGTCCCGCCTTGCGCGCCGTCATCAAGGAGACGCCGCCACCTTGGTGCGTGGTCAGGCACAGCGAGCACATGGTGCGCCGCGGCTGACCGGCGTGCGGCGACGCCAGGCGCAGCGCCACGCCGACCACGGCGTCACCGGACGTGGCGACCAGGTAGGCGCGTTGCGGTGACGCGGGATCGCGCCAGCCGAGGAAGTCCAGGTCGTCCCACGGCCGCTCGGACAGGTCACCCGGCACGGACAGGCGCTTCGCCTCGCCCTTGGTGCAGTTGACGAACGACGCGCGGATCTCGCGCTCGGTTACGGGTTCCATGCACCCCAAGCTACGTCAGCTAGTCACCAGGGACAAACGTATAAGTGCTAGCCTAGGACTCCTAGGTTGCGGGAGGCGACATGGCACGCGTGGGACTGACCGTCGAACGCCTGGTCCGAGCGGCGGCGGAGCTGGCGGACGAGGTCGGGTTCGACAACCTGACCGTGTCGGCGCTCGCCCGCCGGTTCGGCGTCAAGGACGCGAGCCTCTACTCCCACCTCAGGAACGCCCACGACCTGCGGGAGCGGGTGGCGGTGCTGGCGCTGGCGGAGCTCGCCGACCGCGCCGCCTCCGCCCTGGCCGGGCGCGCGGGCAAGGACGCCCTGGTCGCCTTCGCCAACGCCTACCGCGACTACGCGAGGGAGCACCCCGGCCGGTACGCCGCCCTGCGGGTCGACCTGACCCCGGAGATCGCGGCCACGAGCCGGGCCGACCGGCACTCGGAGCTGACCCGCGCCATCCTGCGCGGCTACCACCTGCCCGAGCCGGACGAGACCGACGCCGTGCGCCTGCTGCACAGCACGCTGCACGGCTACACGGCTCTCGAAGCGACGGGCGGCTTCAGCCACCACCCGCGCGACACCGAGGCGTCGTGGGCGAAGGCGCTCGACGCGCTCCACGCCGTCCTCGGGAACTGGCCGTCCTGACGCGCCGTCCGAACTCCCCCGTCTTTGTCGGACCCCTGCGCTACCGTGCGCCGACGACTTTCTTGGGGGTTGGGACCGTGCTGTACTTCGGGGGCCTCTTCGGCGTGCTCACGCTGGGCCTGTGGTTGTTCTGCCTGGTCGACGTCATCACCACCGACGACGGCGACGCCCGGAACCTGCCCAAGGCGGGCTGGCTGCTGATCGTGCTGTTCTTCCCGCTGGTGGGCTCGATCAGCTGGCTCGTGGCGGGCCGCCCGGTCCGTCCCGCCGGCAGGCCGCGCGCCTACGAGCGCACCGCGCCCGCGTTCCCCGAGTACGACCGCCCGGGCCGCTTCGCCGCCGCCGACTCCGAGTCCGACGCCGAGTTCCTCCGCCGCTGCCGCGAACGGGCCGAGGAGCAGCGCCGCAAGGCGCGCAGGTCCGAGGACGAGTCGCACTAGCCCGCCGCGCCGCGCCGCCGCCGGTCCGTCGCACGTGGACGGACCGGGTGTCGGGGCGCCGGCTCCCGCCAGGACTCCGCGCCGAGCGCGTTGTGCGCGCCGGCGACCTTCACGAGTCCCCGCGTGCCAGGACGTCACGGAAGGACGGATGCAACCCTCGGACCGCTCGGCGCTCCTCGTCGTGCGGGCCGGAACCGATGTGGCGCGACGCCGGCGGGCCGCCGAATGGTGTCGGCGGCCCGGCACCGACGGGCTCCCCACCAGGGAGCGGTAGACGTAGTAGTCCAGGCCGCCGCGCCTGCCGACGACGCTGGAGCCCTCCTCGGGCAACTGGAGCCGGACCCCGTCGGTCAGGTCGTCCTCGGGTGCGGGCACCAGGTCGGCGATGCTCGTGCTCAGCGCGGCCCGAAGTCCTTGCCGCTCAACTCGTGGCCCGCCGGCTCCGCCTTCCGCCACGACCGGCGCGCACCTTGCCGGTCGGCGAGGGCGATCCGGCCCGCACGACGACCCGGGTCGACCACGAGGACCTTCGCCGGTTCGAACCGTCCCGGTCGTCGCCCTTCGGAAGACCGGCGCTCGTGGCGTGATCTAGCTCGGGCAAGTTGGCTCCACTTGATCCGAAACTTTCGACACCACTTGACATGGGTCGATTACCGCGCGTACCGCTCGACCGGCCCACCAAAAGGCGGCCACCACAGCGTCCGAATGGCCTCTACCAGCGAAGTATCCACCTTTTGATACGCGCCAGTACACCGGCAGTTCATTGACGCGACACCAGGGTGGCCCCTATCGTTTCGAACGAGTTCCCGAAAGTTTACCTGAATACTCGAAAGTTTCGGCGACCGTCCTGCAGACCCCCGCCAAGAAGCGGGCGGTGCCCAGCCGATCTCGGCACGCGGCTGTAGGAGGAACGAACGAGATGTCACAGCTCGTCCTGTTCGCGATCGACATCTGTGCGGTGGTGCTGCTCGTCTTCGGGCTCTACTTCCCGCGGCACCGCCGACGCGACCTCGTCGTCGCCTACCTGGGGGTCAACATCGGCGTCCTCGCCGTCGCGAGCGCGCTGAGCACCACCAACACCGGTGCGGGCATCGGGCTCGGCATGGCGCTGTTCGGCGTGCTGTCGATCATCCGCCTGCGCTCGACGGAGCTCGACCAGCACGAGGTGGCGTACTACTTCTCCGCCCTCGCCCTCGGCCTGCTCGGCGCGTTGAGCACGAGCTCGTTGTGGCTCAACGGCGGCCTCATGGGGCTCATCGTCGTGGTGATGTTCCTGGGCGACAACCGGAAGCTGTTCCGCCACTACCGGCACCAGATCCTGGTCCTGGACTCGGCCATCACCGACCACGTCACGCTCGTCGCGCACCTGGAGCAGCTGCTCAACGCCAGGGTGCACGCCGTCACCGTGCAGCGGCTGGACCTGGTGAACGAGACCACGATCGTCGACGTCCGCTACGCGCTGACCCCGCACGCCCTGACCACGGCGCCCACCGCGCCCGCAGCCTCGGGAGCGCGCCGATGACCATGACGACCACCATGCCCGCCCTCGCGCGGATGACCCCGGTGGGGCTGGCCGAGCTGATCGAGCGGGCCGCGTTGCAGACCAGGGTCGACCGCAAGTACGTCGTGCCGTCCGACGCCCTGCCGCACCTGCTGGAGCAGCTCGCGCCGCACGCGCGGGTGCTCGACATCGGCGGCGAGCGGACGTTCCGCTACGAGTCGGTCTACTTCGACACGCCGCGGCTGGAGAGCTACCACTCCGCGGCCTACCGCAGGCGCCGCCGGTTCAAGGTGCGCACCCGCACCTACGTCGACTCCGGCGAGTGCTGGCTGGAGGTCAAGATCAGCGGCGCGCGGGGCAGCATCACCAAGCACCGGCTGCCCTACCACCCGGACGACTGCGACACCGTCCGCCCGGGACGCGACTTCGTCGACGAGGCGCTCGCCCGCGAGTCGATCGCGCCCGACGCCGACGGCTCGCTCGACCCGGTCCTGGTCACGGACTACGACCGCACCACGTTGCTGCTGCCGGAGTCCGCGAGCCGGGTCACCATCGACACCGCGCTGTCCTGGCGGCACGACGACGCCACGCTGCGGTTGTCCGGCTGGGCCGTGATCGAGACCAAGACCGCGTCGGCCGCCTCGCCGGTCGACCGCATGCTGTGGCAGCGGGGGGTGCGGCCGGCCCGGATCTCCAAGTACGCCACCGGCCTGGCCGCGCTCCGCCTCGACCTGCCCGACGCGCCGTGGCGACGCACGCTGCGCCGCCACTTCCGGGGCGCCACGTCGTCGCTGGGCCCGGCGCCGACCGCCCTGTCCCACCGAACCGAACAGGAGGCATCGTGCGTTTGACCCTCCGCAGCAACGGCGCCGCGGCGACGACCCACAAGGCCAAGGGGCTGGCGGTCGCCGCCGTGCTCCTCACCGGTCTGCTCATCCCGTTGTCCGCAGGCGCAGAACCGAGCTCCCCCACCGGATCCACCGGCGGCACGGCCGCCGCCGACGCCATCGCCGCCGCCGCGGCGGCCGACGACCTGGTCGGCGACATCACGTTCTCCGTGCCCAGCGGCACGTTCCAGGGACAGGTGTCGGTCGCGCTGAGCACCGCGATCGCCGGCGCCCAGATCCGCTACACCACCAACGGCCAGCTGCCCAACGCGCAGTCGACGCTCTACCAGGGCGCGGCGGTGCAGCTCACCCGGACCACGCAGCTGCGCGCGCAGGCGTTCGTCGACAACGCCGCCTCCGGGCGTCCCGGCACGGCGATGTACGTCGCCCGCGAGGCCACCGCCACGGCGCACGACCTGCCCGTGGTCGCGATCGACTCCTACGGCGCGGGCAAGCCGCAGCGCGAGTACTTCGACGGCGCCACCATGATCTTCGAACCGCAGGCGGGCGGCACGACGTCGTTGGCCGCGACCCCGACCGTCGCCACGCGCGGCGGGTTCAAGCTGCGCGGGCAGTCGTCGGCCTCGTTCGAGAAGACGCCGTACCGGCTGGAGTTCTGGGACAACGAGGGTGACGACGCCGACTACCCGGTGCTCGGCATGCCCGCCGACTCCGACTGGGTGCTGCGCGGACCGTTCACCGACAAGTCCCTGATCCGCGAGGCGTTCGTCTACGACCTCGGTCGCGAGATGGGGCTCAAGGCCCCGCGGTACAAGTTCGTCGAGTTCTACCTCAACACCGACACCACCCCCGTCGGCGCGAGCGACTACATGGGCGTCTACATGTTGGTCGAGACGATCAAGAACTCGAAGAACCGGTTGGACCTCAAGGGCTTGGACGAGGACGACACGACGCTGCCCACGATCCAGGGCGGGTACATCTTCAAGTTCGAGTGGATGGCGACCGAGGAGCCGACGCTGGCCTGCACCGGGCCGACGAACACCTGCTGGAACTACCTGGAGGTCGCCGACCCCGACCCGCTGAACACGCAGCAGCGGGACTGGCTGCGCGGTCACATCCAGCAGTTCCACGACGTGCTCCGGGCGCCGAACTTCGCGGACCCGACCACCGGGTACCAGAAGTACATCGACGTGCCGTCGTTCATCGACCACATGATCATCAACGAGCTCAGCCGCGGCATGGACGCCTACCTCCGCAGCGCCCACTTCTACAAGGACCGGGACAGCAAGATCTTCGCCGGGCCGCTGTGGGACTTCGACCTCACGTTCGGCGTCGGCGGGTTCTTCCAGAACGACCAGGTCTCCGGCTGGCAGCACCTGCAGACCCGGCAACCGATCGCCAACGACTGGCACACGCAGCTGTTGCGCGACCCGGCGTTCGTGAACCAGGTCAAGTCGCGCTGGCAGTCGCTGCGCCGCGGCCTGCTCTCCGACTCCTCGCTCGCGACCCGGGTCGACGCCCTCGCCCGGCCGCTGACCAACGGCGCGCAGCGCAACTTCCAGCGCTGGCCGAACCTCAGCTCGCCGACCGTCGGCTTCTTCCGCACCCCGACCGCGCCCACGTGGCAGGGTCAGGTGCAGGCGATGCGGGACTGGATGCAGCGCCGCATCCAGTGGCTGGACTCCACGTCGGGCTGGGGCGGTTCGACCACCCCGACGTCCACGACGACCTCCACCACCACGACCACGACCACGTCGACGACCACCACGACCACGCAACCCGGCGGTGCGCGGTGCTCGGCGACGTATGCGGTGGTCAACCAGTGGCAGGGCGGGTTCCAGGGCGAGGTCCGCGTCACCGCGGGCACGTCGGCGATCAGCAACTGGACCGTGTCGTGGACCTACACCGGCGGTGAGACGGTCAGCCAGTCGTGGAACGCCACCGTGACCAGCCAGGGATCGACCGTCACCGCCCGCAACGCGGCGCACAACGGCTCGGTCGGCGCTGGGGCCAGCACTTCGTTCGGGTTCCTCGGCACGTCCACCGGGTCGCCCGGCACGCCGGTGCTCACGTGCACCGGTAGCTGACCCGTTCCCCCGAGGACCGTGCCCGGCGCCACCCCGGCGCCGGGCACTCGGTCGTGCGAATGCCTTTTCGGCCGGATCACGTGAATCCGTTCGGCGTACCCGACCGGAAAGTTTCGCAAACTGTTGACCGCGCCCGAGGCCGACTCGATGCTATTCGACGTCGATCAGCAATGCTGCTGAAAGGAATTCCCCCGATGTCCGTCAAGATCAGAGGCGGGAGGTTGCTCCCGCTGACGGCGATCACTTTCCTGCTCATGGCAATTGTGACGTCGAACGCCCAGGCGGCGGTGACCACCAACCAAGAGGGCACCAACAACGGCTACTTCTACTCGTTCTGGACCGACAGCCAGGGCACCGTCTCGATGGAGCTGGGGTCCGGCGGCAACTACAGCACGTCGTGGCGCAACACCGGCAACTTCGTGGCGGGCAAGGGCTGGGCCACCGGCGGGCGCCGGACGGTCAACTACTCGGGCAGCTTCAACCCGTCCGGGAACGCCTACCTGACCCTTTACGGTTGGACCCGGAACCCGCTCGTCGAGTACTACATCGTCGACAACTGGGGCACGTACCGGCCCACCGGCCAGTACAAGGGCACGGTCACCACCGATGGCGGCACCTACGACATCTACAAGACGACGCGGACGAATGCGCCGTCCATCGACGGCACCCGGACCTTCGACCAGTACTGGAGCGTCCGGCAGTCGAAGAAGACCGGTGGCAGCATCACGTCCGGCAACCACTTCGACGCGTGGGCGCGCAACGGGATGAACCTCGGCAGCCACTACTACATGATCATGGCGACCGAGGGCTACCAGAGCAGCGGCAACTCCAACATCACGGTCGACGGCGTGTCCGGCGGCAACCCCGGCACGGGCAACCCGGGCACCGGCGGCTGCACCGCCACCCTGTCCGCGGGTGACAAGTGGAGCGACCGCTACAACCTCAACGTCTCGGTCAGCGGCTCGACCAACTGGACCGTCACGATGAACGTCCCGTCGCCCGCGAAGGTCCTGTCGACGTGGAACATCAGCGCGAGCTACCCGAACGCCCAGACGCTGACCGCGAGGCCCAACGGCAGCGGCAACAACTGGGGCGTGACCATACAGGCGAACGGCAACTGGACCTGGCCGTCCGTCTCCTGCGCGGCCGGCTGACCCCGCCAGCCGACCCTTCACCGACCCACTGGCACACGTGGCGCGACGGTCTTGAACCGTCGCGCCACGCTGCGTTCCCGGCCGGTGGCGCCCGAGACGTGCAGCCGGGAGCGGCCGGTGCCCGACTGCACTTACATGCCACCCCACCAGCGCCGATGCCGCCAGTCGGGCTTGTCAGGCGCATCCGGACCAGCCCTCGTGCCCCTGAGGTCTACCCTGATGCAGACCCGCTTAAAGCACAGTCGCGCCGCGGTTGCTATCGTCCTTCAGAGCAAACAGGCACTGAAAAGTGCCACATAGCACTTTCGCCGCACAGTGACTCGGAGCACCAATGGATGACACACCCCCGTACACCGTCTTCCTCTCGTACGTACACGGGGTGCAGGACAACGCCGCGGCTGAAGAGCTGGTCCGATCGCTCACCGCGAGGGGGATCGAGGTCCTCTACGACCGGCAGCTCGCCCGTCGCAACCCGAGCTCACTGCACCAGTGGATCAGCCGTTGCATCCAGAACCACCCGGTCATCTACCTGATCTCCCGGAACTCGATCGCGTGGTACGACAACGACGACCCGACGACCGATCACCTCGGCATCCGCTATGAGACGAAACAGGTGATCCAGCGCCACTACGAGCACACGTCGCACGAGGGGTGCCCGATCATCCCGGTGCTGCTGCCCGACACACCGGCGGACGTGGCGCCGTTCGCGTTGCGGAGCTTGCAGATGGCCAAGCTCGACCAGATCGACCTCATCGTCGCGCGGATCAAGGACGTGCACAGGCACGAACGCGAGTCGATCAACGCGTCGGGGAACAGTGCCGAGCACCCTGCACCGGACAACGCCACGACGTCGACGACCGAGAGCCCACGCACGTTGCGGGACGTCCTTCGGGACCTCAGGCTGGTCGGCCCGGCCAACTCACCCGCACCAGGTCTGGTGCGCGAGTGGCACGCGCTCGCCTCTCGCGCCCCTCGACCGCTGGACCCCCGTGCGATCCGGATCTTCTCCACGGTCGAGCGGATCATCAAGGCGGCGGGTGACGTCGAACTCATGGCCGACGTCTCCGACCTCTGTCTCGCCGAACTCGAAGCGACCGACGGTGACGAGACGAGCAGCAGGGAAAGGGCGCGGTGGCTGATCTGCGGTCGCGCCTGGGTGCTGCGCAGGCGCAACGCACTGGACGAGGCGCTGCGGGTGACCCACGAGGGTGTGGCGATCGCGGAGGAGATCGACGACCAGACCCTGCTGGCGAAGGGCTGGCGGTGCCTGAGCCGGATCCACCTCGACATCGCGGCCACCCGGCTCGGCGACAAACGCGATCACCACTTGCACAAGGCGCACGAGTACCTCGACCGGGCGCAGAAGATGTTCCTGTTGGCCAACAACCCGCACGAAGTCGACGTGTGCCTGTTGATCGACGCCCGCATCTGGTTCACCCGGCACCGGCTGCTGGGGCATCGCCGTGCCCTTCGCATCGCCCGGAAGCTCGCGGACAGCGCGGAGGAGCGCCTGCGCATGGGTCGGCCATGCCGCGAGCGCTACGAAGCGGCCCTCCTGCGCGCCGAGATCGCGGTCAGGGCCGGCAACCTGGCGCTCGCGACCCGCTTGGCGGGAGGGGACTTGTTGACAGCGCTCCAGAACCGGGCCCGTGACGGGGCGTCCTACATCGAGCTTTCAGGCCGCTTGCACCTCCTCAGGGCCCACTTGGAGCGTGACCGCCGGGGTGCCGACGCCACCTCCGAGATCGACGCCGCGACGCGGATCTTCGAGAAGCTCGGCCTCGACCACCTCGTGGCGGACTGCCGGTGGTTCACCATCCGGAGCACCCACAGGGACCGCGGCTTCTCGGCCGGGGACATCCGGGCTCTGGAGCGACTCTGCCCCGACCCGGTCGAGCGCGTCCGGGTGGCGGCGGAGGGCCGGACCTGGACGACCACGCAGGGGATCTGGGGCAGCATCGGCAACCGGAACTGGAAGGCGGTGGTCAAGAAGGTCAGGACGTCCGGAGCGCGCTGAGCGCCACGTCGCACCGCGCCGATTCGACGGCGCGGTGCTGACTCGCGTAGAGGTCGCGCGCCCGTCGCAGGACCGTCGGCGCCGATTCGTCCGCCAGTTCGGCCAACACGGATCCCAGGTGCTCGGCCACCTCGGCCTCGAACGAGATCGACCCCGTGGCGGCGGCCAAGGCGAGCGCTCGTTCGTAGTACTCCACGGCCGTCCGCAGGTCCTCCATCCGCCAGGTGATCGAAGCGAGATTGTCGAGGATCACCATCTGCCCACCGGCGTCCGCCGCCTCGTCGGCGATCCGCAGCGCTTCGGTGCAGAACTCCACCGCCTTCGCGGACGCTCCCAGCTCGGCGTGCGCACGTCCGAGGGCGTTGAGCGCGTGAGCTTCGCCGATGGCGTTACCCGCCGCCCGGTACTGGCGCACCGCCTGCGACGCGTGGTGCCGCGCCCCGTCCTGGTCACCTGACCGGGCGCACAAGCGGCTCAAGTCATGGTGGGTGTGGGCGGACTCCGTGATGTCGCCACCGTCCGCCGCGAGGTCGAGTGCGTGACGCAGTGAATCGGCGGCGGCGGCGAAATCACCGATCCGGGTCTGCGCGCGCCCCAGTTGACGAAGCGCGATACCGCTCATGGTTGGGTCGCCCAGCAGGCGGGCGGCCTCCACGCCCGCCTGCGAGGTGCGGACGTTCTCGGCCAAGTGCCCGCGCCGGTAGTGGAAGGTGTCGAGCGCACGGGAGAGGTGCCACGTGGTCGTGGGCCAGTTGCGCCGCACCGACTCGTCGAGCGCGGCCAGCACTTGTTGGTGCGCCCGTGCGAACCACGCGAACGCCTCCTCTTCCCCGGAGAAGGCCAAGGGCACGCAGCCGTCGACCGGCGGTGGCAGAGGTAGCCGAGTCCGGTGCGGGTACAGGAGGACGTCGGCGGCGTGTGCGGTGCGGGCGTAGAAGTCGACCCATCGCCGTGCGCTCTCCATCAGTGCCCCAGGCTCTTCCGCGTCCTCGGCGAGGGCGCCGGCCCACGCCCGTACCAACGAGTGCATCTGGAACCTGTCGGGCTCACGCTGCCACAACAGGTTCTTCGACTCCAGTGCGCGCAACAGCCGTCGTGCCGAACGCACCGCGTCGGCGAGCAGGGCGGCCGCGGCCGGCAGTTCGAGGTCGCCGGTCGGCGCCGCCCCGACGAGGCGGAAGGCCCGCGCTTGAGCCGGGGTCAGCGACGTGTACGACCACTCCAGCACTCCGCGCAGGCTCACGCTGCCGTCGTCGGACTCGAACGCGTCCACACCGGCCACCGACTCGTCGAACTCCTCCGCCAGGTGGGACAGCGGGAAGTCGGGATGTGCGGACACGCGAGCCGCGACGATGGCGAGCGCGAGCGGCAACCCGGCACAGGCCTCGACCAGGACGTCCGCCGCTCGCGCGCCGGATTCCCCTTCCACGGGTCCGACCCGGCTCTCGAACAGTTCCTTCGCCGCATCCCGGTTCAACACGTCGAGGTGCAACGAGGCGGTCGGTCGAAGACGCAGACCGTGCGGGCGGGTCCTGCTCGTGACCATCACCGCGCACGACGGCGTGCCCGGCAGCGCGAGGTGGACCTCCTCGTTCTCATCGACGTTCTCGAGCACGATGAGCACCGCCTGGTCCGCGATCAGGCTGCGGTAGAGCGCTGCGGCGGACTGCTCATCACCCGGAATCGCACCCGGGTCGGCCCCGAGTGCGAGGAGGAACCCGTGCAACACCCGTTGCACGGGTGAGCCGGGCAGTTCACGCGAACTGGCGAAGTCGGCGAACAGCTGACCACCGGCATAGCGCGACGACTGCCGGTGCGCCCACTCGATCACCAGGGCCGACTTGCCGATCCCACCGACTCCCTCGACCACGAGCACCGGGAGTTCACCGTCGCCCACCGCCGCTTCGAGCGCGCTGTCGAGAAAGGACAGTTCGCGCCCGCGGCCCACCAGCGAGCGGTGCCGAGCCGGCAGTTGACGTGGCGCGCGTCGTGACGATCCGGGTGACGAGACGACGTGGACGCCACCGTGGACGGCACCGACCTGCACGACGGTCCCGCCGACGGAGGACGTGACGCTGTTGCTGGCGTCCAGGTTCATCGCTCAGGGCCGTGGCAAGCGGGATCGATGTGCTTCATGCGCTCTTGAGGTCGGAGAGGAAGGACAACCACGAGGATCCGGTGAAGCTCAAGCGCTCCCCGCCGCGGTTGCGCGAGCTCCTGACGGCGATGCGACTGTCGCGCACCGCGATTTCGACACAAGCGCTGTTGATGTTGCCGCCACTGGCCGAACTCTTCACCCAGACCCTGCCCGTGGAGTCCACCTCGACCACCACGGTCCCGCCCGTTCGCTCCACGCAGCCCCCTTCGCACCGACTTCACCCCGTCCGGCACCTGCCCCCACAGTGGATGTGCCGTAACGAGCGCGCCCTCAGGCACCACCACGAAGCTAGTCGCGGAAGACGGTTCGCCAAAACCGCCGATAGACGTACCGGGGTATCTACGCACAGCGCTCGACGCTGCGCCCGAATGCCCACTCAGACCGCATTATTGCGCACATCCGACCAACCGGGCCGAGACGTCGCGCGGCCGACCGGAACACCACTCGACTATTTCAGCTCATCCTTGAGCTCCCCGATGAATTCGACGGTCTGCCCCTTCGGGGTCGCCACCTCGTCCAGCATGGTGAAGGCATTCAAGTATTTCTCCACCTCGTCCCGGTTGTCCCGGACGAGCACATCCCTCAAAGGCTCCTCCAGGACGAGGATCTTGCCATCCTCGAGCTCACCGAGGTCCAGGATCGAAAAAGACCCCTTCAAGCCCAGGTGACCGCCGGCCACATCGAACGGAAGGAGCCTGATGGAAACGTTCGACAACTGGGCCGCATCGATGAGTCGTTGATATTGACCACGCATCACGTCGACGCTGCCGACACGACGGCGAAGCACCGCCTCGTCCAAGATGAAGACCAGGTCAGGGCCACCCGGACCGACAATGCCTTGCCGCTGCGATCGAATTTTGACGCCGAGGTCGACAGCCTCTTCGTCGTATCCGAACGCACCGGTGAGGACCCTTGTGTAATCCGCCGTCTGCAGCAGTCCGGGCATGGTGAGGGACTGGTACTGGGAGATGCGGACAGCCGATGCCTCATAGCCGATGAAACTGTAGAACTGAGGCTCGACAAGCGATCGGTACTCTTTCCACCAGGCCCGCTGACGGCTCGCCCTGGCCTCCGACACCAGAGAGTCGACCTTGGCCTGGTCCTCCACCCCGTAAAGCAACAGTAAGGCGCGCAAGTCGGTTATCCCGACGTTAGTGGCGCCGTTCTCGATGCGAATGACCTTCGACACGGACCAGTCCAGCCGCTCAGCGGCATCCTTCTGGGTCAGTCCAACGCGTTCACGCAGTCGACGCAGCTCAGACCGAAGACGCCGCTGGTGGACCATGGGAGTGTCACCTTGACTCATGCTGCCCTCCGTTAGCTGGTGGCATTCTGCCACATGTCACATGGAGCATCGCAGAGTGATAGGGGCCGCGTTACAGGTTCCACGATGAAGGATTACTTACCGCATAGTCCTGTAAAAGGACCTACCTGGCTGTGCAGCACCCACCTGAGCCAACCGGAGCCGCATGAACACGCTGCGTAACAGTCGGGCACCTCCCGCTCGCCTTTCGGGCGGTCACGAAAGGATGCAGGCCACAGGTTGCGCAAGATCGCCACTAGCAGCGGATTCCTCGACCACCGTCACGTGGAATGACGCGCCCGCGACCTGAGCGGCGGAAGCGAAGCGCGGCCGACAACCAATGGACGACCACTCTCCGCTATAGGCGCCAGTCGCCCCAGCGGCCCATAGACACTTCGAATGTGGTTCGTATCAAGACAGGCATTGGTCTATTCCACACAGAGGGGAATTACGACGAACTCGGACGCACACGACATCGTGCCCGCCGCACCGATGGTGGAGAACGGGTCGTCGAAGGGCCGATCCAATCCGGCGCGGATCAGAGTGCGCCACAGCACTCGTCGTGTGCACGCAACGCCGCCGACCAGGTCGCCAGTGGCACGCGGTAGTTGACGCCACACAGAACCCCACGCGGTTCGTCGTCGTCCCCCAGCCCTCAGGGGTGACCGCGGCGGAGCGGGATCGGGCGCGAACCGGCCTTGGTGGCACGAGCCTGTCGGACCGATCGCAAACGGTCGTTCATGGCGCGCCCCAGTACGTTAACTACCCATAGCCGCGCGCATTTCCCGCTCGAAAGGGCCTTGCCCTGGATCGGTTCCCCTCCCTTGAGGACAGTGGAGGCGCAATCCGCTTTTCCCCTCGTCCTAGGGAGTTCGACGTTGTCCAGTACAGCTGAAACGCGGGCCGGGCGACCGGTCGGCGGTGGGGCGCGCGGTGGGCTCGTCCTGCTGTTGTTGTGCGCCGCGCAGTTCATGATCGTCCTCGACTTCTCCATCACCAACGTGGCGCTGCCGACCATCCAGACCGACCTCGGCTTCTCCGTCAACGACCTGCAGTGGGTGGTCAGCGCCTACGCCCTGACCTTCGGCGGGTGCCTGTTGCTCGGCGGGCGGGTCGCCGACCTGCACGGGCAGCGGCGGCTGTTCATCGTCGGGTTGTTGGTGTTCGGCCTCGCCTCGCTGTTCGCCGGGCTCGCACAGGACGCCGCGCAACTGGTCGTGTTGCGCGGCGTCCAGGGCTTGGCGGCGGCGTTCGTGGCGCCGGCGGCCCTGGCGTTGTTGACGACCTCGTTCCCCGAAGGCCCGGCCCGCAACCGCGCGCTGGGCGTGTGGGGCGCGGTGCTGTCGTTGGGGTTCGTGTGCGGTGTCATCGCGGGCGGTGTGCTGACCGACCTGCTGAACTGGCGGTGGGTGTTCTTCATCAACGTGCCCATCGGCGTCGTCACCGGCGTCGCGGCGGTCGTGTTCCTCACCGAGGTCGCCCGGCCCGCCACCCGCACGAAGCTCGACCTGCCCGGCGCGGTCACGGTCACGGTGGCGTTGATCAGCCTCGTCTACGGGCTGTCGGTGGCGCACACCCACGGCTGGCTCGGCGCGACGACGTTGACCGCGTTCGGCCTGTCCGCCGTGCTGCTGGTGGCGTTCGTGCTCATCGAGAACAAGGCGCCGCACCCGCTGGTCCCGATGAGCATCTTCCGGCTGCGCGCCCTGGTGGTGGCCAACGTGACGAACCTGGTGCTGATCGGGGCGTTCGTCGGCTCGACCTACATCGTCACGCTGTACCTCCAGGTGATCGAGCGGTACACGCCGTTGCGCACGGGGTTGACGTTCTCCGTGCTCGGCCTCACCGCCATGCTCGCCGGGTTCACCGCGGGCCGGATCGCGGCGAAGATCGGCTCACGGGCCGCGATGGTCCTCGGCGTCGCCGCGCAGGCGGTCGGGTCGCTGGTGATGGCCGCGCTGCCCTCCGGCGCGGCGGGGCTGGTCGCGGTGCTCGTCGGCACGGCCCTGGTCGGGTTCGGCAACATCACCGCGGTCGTGATGATCATCATCTCCGCGACGGCGGGCGTGCCCGACGACCGGCAGGGACTGGCCGGCGGTCTGTTCAACACCTCCCAGCAGCTCGGTTCCGCGCTCGGTGTCGCGCTGTTCGCCGCCATCGCGGTGAGCCGCACGGCCGGTGAGCTGCCGGCGGGCGCGTCCGTGGCCGAAGCGCCGGCGGCGGCCCTGCTGTCCGGCTACCGGTTCTCGTTGCTGCTGTGCGGTCTGCTCGCCGTCGCGGCCGGGCTGTTCGCCGCGCTCGCCGACCGCCGCCGGGCGAACTGACCCGGAGCACGCGAAAAGGCTCGTAGGACGTGCCGGTCCTACGAGCCTTCTCGCGTGCTCAGAAGCGGGTGAGCCAGACCGCGGCACGGGCGGGCAACGCCAGTTCCGCCACCGCGCGCCCGTCCTCCGGCACGGCCACGACCGCCTCGGGCGCACCGGCGCCGCCGAACTCGACGGCCTCGGTGTGCAGCAGCACCCGCCACACCCCGGACGACGGCAACGGCAGCCGGAAGCCCTCCCTGGCCACGCCGAAGTTCGCCACGCACACCACGTCGGGCGCACCGGGCGCACGCCGCCCGAACGCCACCACGGCGCGTGCCGGGTCGTCGTCGACCAGCCACTCGAAGCCGTCCGGCCGGTCGTCACCCCGGTACAGCGCGGGGTGCAGCGCCTGCACCCGGTTCAGCGCCGCGACCAGCCGCGCCACGCCAGCGTGCACGGGATCGTCCAGCAGGTCCCACGGCAGCTCGAGGTGATCCGCCCACTCCTGCGGCTGACCCAGCTCACCACCCATGAACAGCACCTGGCCGCCGGGGTGCGCCCACAGGTGCGCGAGCAGCACCCGCAACCCCGCCGCGCCACCGGTCTTGGCGATCAGCGAGCCCTTGCCGTGCACGACCTCGTCGTGCGACAGGGGCAGCAGGTAGCGCTCGCCCCAGGCGTAGGACACGGGCAGCTTCAGCCGCTCGTAGTCGCCGTCGCGGAAGTACCGCAGCGTGTCGTGCATCCAGCCGAGGTTCCACTTGCGGTCGAACCCCAGGCCGGACGGCGAGGTGACACCCGGCCAGGTGGTGGACTCCTCGGCGATCAGCAGCGCGTCCGGGTGCAGCCGACCCACGGTCGCGGTCAGCTCCCGCAGGAACGCCACCGCCTCCAGGTTCTCGTTGCCACCCAGCTCGTTCGGCTCCCACTCACCCGGCCCGCGCGAGTAGTCGCGGTAGAGCATCGACGACACCGCGTCCACCCGCAGGCCGTCCACGTGGAACTCCTCGAGCCAGTACAACGCGTTGGACACCAGGAAGTTGCGCACCTCGGGCCGACCGAAGTCGAACACGTACGTGCCCCAGTCGGGGTGCTCGCCCCGGCGCGGGTCGGGGTGCTCGTACACCGGCACGCCGGTCAAGCGCCCCAACGCCCAGTCGTCCTTGGGGAAGTGGGCGGGCACCCAGTCCAGGATCACGCCGATGCCGCGGCGGTGCAGCACGTCCACCAAGTGCCGCAGGTCGTCCGGGCTGCCGTGGCGCGCCGTGGGCGCGTAGTACGACGTCACCTGGTAGCCCCACGAGCCGCCGTACGGGTGCTCGGCCAACGGCAGCAGCTCCACGTGCGTGAACCCGAGCCGGACCACGTGGTCGGCGAGCCGTTCGGCCGCCTCCCGGTAACCCAGGCCGGCCCTCCACGACCCGAGGTGCACCTCGTACACGCTGATCCGGTCCGGCCGGTGCCGCCACCCGCCGTCCGACCACACGTGCCGCGACCGCGCCACCACCGACTCGGTCGCGGGCGGCGGCGCGGTGCGGAACGCCAGCGGGTCGGCCTTGTCCCGCCACACGCCGTCCTCGCCCAGGATGCGGAACCGGTAGCGGTGCCCCTCCCGCGCCCGCGGCACCACGGCCTGCCAGACGGGGATCAGCGGGTCGCACACCAGCTCCGACGAGCCCCACTCGCCGGTCACCCGCACCGCACGCGCGCCGGGCGCCCAGAGGGCGAAGCGCACGCCGTCGTCCACGACGTGCGCGCCCAGCACCTCCCACAGCCGCTCGTGCCGCCCCTCGGCGATCAGGTGGCGGTCCAGGTCGGCGAGCGCCGGCGTGACGACGGCGGTCACGACGACCCGCCGACCAGCTCGCGCACGGCCCGCAACGGCACCGGCAGCCAGCCCGGCCGGTTCGCCGCCTCGTACCGCACCTCGTACAGCGCCTTGTCCAGCTGATAGGCCCGCAGCACGGTGGACGCGGCCCGCAGGTCGAGGCCCGACTCGCTGGCGTACCCGGCGAGGAACGCGCGCTGGGCGTCGCGCACCCAGTGCCGGCTGCGGCGCTCGTCCTCCACCGACCAGTAGGTCGCGGTGAGCCGGTGGTGCCCGGCCACGTAGTCCAGCGACCGCAACATCCCGGCCACGTCGCGCAACGGCGAGTCGGGACGGGCCCGTTCGGCGGGTGGCGCGGACGGCTCGCCCTCGAAGTCCAGCAGCACCCAGCGGCCGTTGCCGCGCAGCACCTGGCCCAGGTGCAGGTCGCCGTGCACGCGCTGCACCTCACCGGGCTCCGCCGCGCGGACGCGGTCGCCCAACGCCACCCGCAACGCCGCCGCGTAGGGCCGCAGCGTCGGCGCGACCTCCAGCGTCTCGGCCAGCCGGGTCAGGAACCGGTCGGCCAGCGCCTCGTGGTCGGCGGGCGCGGCGCCGAGCGCGCGACCCAGGTCGGCGTGCACGGCGGCGACGGCGACGCCCAGCCGTCCCAGCTCGCCGACCAGGTCCAGCTCGCGGGGCGTGCCGGTGAGCGTGTGCCCCAGGTCGGCGCGCGCGGCCTCCCACCCCTCGACGGCGCCGTCCACGAAGGACTCGACCAGCCCCAGCGTGTCCGTGCCGTCCAACGTGATCGAGCCGAGCAGGCGCGGCACGTACAGGCTGTCGCGCAGCACCCGGTGCAGCGTGAGGTCGGGGTTCTCGCCCGGCCACACCCGCCGGAACGCCTTGAGCACGCTGTGCCGGCCGATCACCAGAGAGGTGTTGGACTGCTCCACGCCCATCGGCCGCACGTCGCCCGCGCGTTCCGGCAGGTCCACGCCCAGCTCGGGCCGGAACGCCACCGCGCCGGTCGTCCCGGCCTGGGCCACCAGCTCGTACAGCCGCGTCACCAGCTCCGGGTCGGCGAGCGCGTCGTAGTGCACCTCGCCGTCGACGGCTCCGATCACCGCGTCGGCCAGGCCCGCAGGCAGGTCGGCGCGGATGCCGACGGGCACGTGGAAGCGGCCGTGCGCGGTGCCGACGACGGCGATCACCCCGCGCACCGGCCCGTCCGCGAAGGGCTCGACCCGCTCGACGGTCACCTCTCCCGCGTCCTCGGCGGGGAACCACCGCTGTCGCGGCAGCCAGTCGGCCAAGCCGGGCAGACCCGTGATGGCGGTGGTCATCGCGAAGGCACCTCCAGGTGGACGGCGAACCAGTAGAAACCGTGACCGGGCAGGGTGATCTGGTACGGGGCCGCGCCGATCACCGGGAACTCCACGCCCCCGGTCAGCTCGGTCAGCTCGTGCCCCTGGAACTCCCGCAGGTCCAGCTCGACGGCCTGCGGGTGGCGGGACAGGTTGTTCACGCACAGCACGATGTCCAGGCGGCCGTCCTCGGCGACGTGCTCGCGCAGGTAGGTCATCACGGCGGCGTTGCCCGAGGGCAGCTCGCGGAACCCGCCGAGGCCGAACGCGCGGTGCCCGCGGCGGACGTCGATCATCCGCTTGGTCCAGCGCAGCAGCGAGCCGGGGCTGTCGATCTGCGCTTCCACGTTCAGGCTCTGGTAGCCGTAGACCGGGTCGGAGATGACCGGCAGGTAGAGCCGGCCCGGGTCGCCGGCGCTGAACCCGCCGTTGCGGTCGGGCGTCCACTGCATCGGCGTGCGCACGCCGTCCCGGTCGCCGAGCCAGATGTTGTCGCCCATCCCGATCTCGTCGCCGTAGTACAGCACCGGCGACCCGGGCAGCGACAGCAGCATCGCGGTGAACAGCTCCAGCTGGTTGCGGTCGTTGTCCAGCAACGGTGCCAGGCGCCGCCGGATGCCGATGTTGGCCTTCATCCGGGGGTCCTTGGCGTACTCGGCGTACATGTAGTCACGTTCCTCGTCCGTGACCATCTCCAGCGTCAGCTCGTCGTGGTTGCGCAGGAAGATGCCCCACTGGGCGCCGGCCGGGATCTCCGGCGTGGCCGCCAGGACCTCGGAGATCGGCACCCGCGACTCCTGCCGCACGGCCATGAAGATGCGCGGCATCAACGGGAAGTGGAACGCCATGTGGCACTCGTCGCCGCCGACGCTCTGGTCGCCGAAGTAGTGCACGACGTCCGACGGCCACTGGTTGGCCTCGGCCAGCAGCACGCGCCCCGGGTACTCGTCGTCGACGACCTTGCGGCACAACCGCAGGAACTCGTGCGTCTCCGGCAGGTTCTCGCAGTTGGTGCCCTCGCGCTCGAACAGGTACGGCACCGCGTCCAGCCGGAACCCGTCGATGCCGAGGTCGAGCCAGAACCGCAGGACGTCGAGCATCGCCTCCTGCACGGCCGGGTTGTCGTAGTTGAGGTCGGGCTGGTGGCTGAAGAACCGGTGCCAGTAGAACTGGCCGCGCACCGGGTCGTAGGTCCAGTTCGACGTCTCGGTGTCCACGAAGATGATGCGCGCGTCGGCGTACTTGGAGTCGTCGTCGCTCCACACGTAGAAGTCGCCGTACGGCCCGTTGGGGTCGCGGCGCGACTCCTGGAACCAGTGGTGCGAGTCGGACGTGTGGTTGAGCACCAGGTCGGTGATGACCCGGATGCCCCGCTTGTGCGCCTCGTCCAGCAGGTGCACGAAGTCCTCGATCGTGCCGAACTCCGCCAGCAGCGCGCGGAAGTCGCGGATGTCGTACCCGCCGTCGCGCAGCGGCGAGTCGTAGAACGGCGGCAGCCACAGGCAGTCCACGCCGAGCCACGCGAGGTAGTCCAGGTGGTCGGCCAGCCCGCGCAGGTCGCCCGAGCCGTTGCCGTCGGCGTCGTGGAACGCGCGGACGAGCACCTCGTAGAAGACCGCGGACTTGTACCACTCGGGCTCGACCCCGATGGGCGTGGCGGCGGGCGGCGCCTCGCCGCTGGGCAGCAGGCGGCGCGGCATCAGGCCCTCACCGCCACGATGTGCGCGACGGCGCGGACGGGGTCGAGGCGCACGTAGTTGCTCGGGCCCCACTCCCACGTCCGGCCGGTCACCTCGTCGTGCGCGGTGAACGCGGGCGGCACGCCGAGGGCGGCGAGGTCGGGGGTCAACGTGCCCTCCTGCGGTCGGTCGGGGTCGAGGGTCACCACGGCCAGCACGGTGTCGCCGGTCGCGGGGTCGCGCTTGGAGAACGCCAGCAGCGCGGGGTTGTCGACGGCGTGGAATGCCAAGCCGTCCAGCGACCACAGCGCGGGGTGCGCGCGGCGGACGCGGTTGAGCAGCGTCAGCCACGGCTCCAGGGACGCGCCACTGGCCCGTGCGGCGGCGTAGTCGCGCGGGCGCAGCTCGTACTTCTCGGAGTGCCGGTACTCCTCGCCGCCGGGCGTGGCCGCCTCGTTCTCGTAGAGCTCGAAACCGGAGTACACGCCCCACGTCGGCGAGAG
The DNA here is from genome assembly GCF_040295345.1 of Actinosynnema sp. NPDC002837. Lineage (NCBI taxonomy): Bacteria > Bacillati > Actinomycetota > Actinomycetes > Pseudonocardiales > Pseudonocardiaceae > Actinosynnema > Actinosynnema sp. NPDC002837. Next base: position 5,324 of record NZ_JBEOVG010000017.1, on the reverse strand, counting down.
CAGCGCGGCCAGCGCGGCGCGGATGGCGAACATCGCCGGTCCGCCCTCCTGCAGGTGCCTGGGCAGGATGTCGGGCGTGTTGACGAACAGGTTCGGCCTGGCCTCGTGCGCGTGCGCGGCCAGCTCCTTGCCGAAGCCCTCCAGCTCCGCCTTGTCCTCGCGCCAGGTGAAGTACGTGTAGGACTGCGTGAAACCGAGGCGGGCCAGGCCGTACAGGCGCGCGGGCCGGGTGAACGCCTCGGCCAGGAACAGCACGTCCGGCCGGTCCCGGTGCACCTCCTCGATCAGCCACGCCCAGAAGTCCGGCGGCTTGGTGTGCGGGTTGTCGACCCGGAAGATCCGCACCCCGTGGTCGATCCAGAGGTGCACCACGCGCAGGACCTCCGCGTACAGGCCCTTGGGGTCGTCGTCGAAGTTCAGCGGGTAGATGTCCTGGTACTTCTTGGGCGGGTTCTCCGCGAACGCCACGCTGCCGTCGGGCAGGCGGGTGAACCAGTCGGGGTGCTGCCCGACCCACGGGTGGTCCGGCGCGCACTGCAGCGCCAGGTCGAGCGCCACCTCGATGCCCAGTTCGGCGGCCCGCGCCACGAACGCGTCGAAGTCGGCGAACGTGCCCAGCTCCGGGTGGATGGCGTCATGTCCACCGTGGACGGAGCCGATCGCCCACGGCGAGCCGACGTCGCCCTCCAGCGCGACGAGCGCGTTGTCCTTGCCCTTGCGGTTGACCTCGCCGATCGGGTGGATCGGGGGCAGGTACACCACGTCGAAGCCCATCGCGGCGACCCGGTCCAGCTCCTCGGCCGCGGTGCGGAACGTGCCGTGCACCGGCCGTCCCTGCGCGTCCACGCCGCCGGTGGAGCGGGGGAAGAACTCGTACCAGGAGCCGAACGCGGCCTTCGGCCGGTCCACCCACAGCCGGTGCGGCACGCCCTCGGTGACCAGGTCGCGCACCGGGTGCTCGTGCAGCTCGGCGAGCACGGCCTCGTCGAGCGCGGCGGCCAGCCGGTCCGCCAGCGGCAGCGCGCCGGAGCGCAGCCGGGCCGCGGCGGAGCGCAGCAGCACGCCGTTCGCGTCCTCGTCGAGCGCCGCGCGCTCCAGCAGCCGTGCGCCGAGCTCCAGGTCGTTGGCCAGGTCGGTCGCGCCCTGCCCGGCGCCGGTCTTGGCGCGGATCGCGTGCAGCCAGGTCGACCACGGGTCCGACCACGCGTCGACCCGGAACTCCCACTCCCCCACGGCGTCCGGCACGATCACCGCGGCCCAGCGGTCCGCGCCCGCGTCGTCCACCCGCATCCGGGTGCTCTGCCAGGCGCCGTCCGGGCCGCGCCAGCGCACCGTCGCGGCGACCGCGTCGTGGCCCTCGCGCCACACCGCGGCCCGCACCGGCACGTGCTGCCCGACCACGGCCTTGGCCGGCCGCGCACCCGACGACACCGCCGGGTAGACGTCGTCAACGACGAGTCTCCCCACCGTCGCGTCATCCTTCATCAGGTCCACCTCTCGGATTTCCGCGGGCTTTCGGAACTCTTCGCCCACGTCTTTCGAGAATGACTGGGGATTACGCGCGGAACCATCAACGCGAGACCACTCGGAAAATTCGACGTAGTAGCCCGGAAAGCACGGGACCCGGCGCTCGACGAGGTCGAGGCCGGGTCTCGTGGGTGGTGCCCTACAGGTCGTCGCGGTAGCCCTGGCTGACCTCGACCACGACGCCGTCGGGGTCGGTCAGCCACGCGCTTCGCCAGCCCGGGATGAAGCCGTCGAAGTCGATCGGCCCCAGGTTGACCTGCGCGTCTTCGCCCATCTGCGCGAGCAGGGCGTCCACGTCGTCCACCTGGAACGCCAGGTGGCGCACCGTGCCGACGTGGTCCGGGCCGTCGCGCTCCACCAGCGTGGGCGCGCCGGCCGCGTCCACCGCGGCGCCGCCGAACAGCTCCAGGTACGCCTCACCCGATTTCAGGAAGACGATGGACGTCTCCCCGAGGTCGAAGTAACGGGCGCGCTTGAAGCCGAACCAGCGCGTGTAGAACTCCTCGGTCGCTGCCAGGTCGCGGCAGTTGAGCGCGACGTGGGACCACTTCATGGGGATCGCCTTTCGGTGATGGCAGTCGGCGACCCGTTCCGCGTGACGTCGGTCGGCGCGGCGTCAGTCCGGGTGGCGTCAGGTCGGGGGCAGGCCGACCAGCTCGCTGCTGAGCCGCCACAGCCGCCGCCGCGCGGACGGGTCGTAGCACTGCGCGTGGGCACGGGCTTCGCGGACGCCGTCGTAGTAGCGCCCGGTGATCCCGGCGAGGTCGGCGGAGAGCGCGAGGCGCAACGTCGCCTCGGAGCCCTCCGCCACGGTGCTCATGGTGTAGCCGAAGGTCTCGTGGACCATCTTGGTGCCCATCAAGGACGCCGGGTGCAGGCTGTTCACGGTGGCCTGCGCCGGGTCGAGCCGCTCGGCCAGCTCGAAGCAGGTCGCGATCTGGGCCAGTTTGCTCTGCCGGTAGGCGCGCAACGGCTCGTAACCCCGGCGCAGCATCACGTCGTCGAAGTCGATCGGGGACTGCCCGGCCGACGCGACGGTGACGATCCGCGCGGCGGGTGCCAGCAGCGGCAGCAGCAGCCTGGTGAGGAGGAACGGGGCGAGGTGGTTCACGGTGAACCTCAGCTCGTGGCCCGCCGCGCCCTCCAGGCGCTGGTCGTCGCGGCGTCCCGCGCCCATCCCGGCGTTGTTGATCAGCACGTCCGGCCGCGCGCCGTCGTCGGCGAGGCGTGCGGCGAAGGCGCGGACCTGGTCGAAGTCTGCGAAGTCCGCCAGGTAGGTCCGCACGTCGCCACCGAGGTCACGCGCCGCGTTCGCGAGGCGTTGCTCGTCACGGCCGTGGATCAGCACGGTCGCCCCGGTCTTGACGAGCCTGCGGGCCAGGTCGAGCCCGAGGCCGTCCGTGGCTCCGGTGACCAGGAAAGTGCGGTCCTTCAACGGTGTTTCTCCTTCGGTTCGACTCGCGACCGGCCGCCGGTCAGGCCAGCTCGGTGACCGCGCGCACGCTCTGGGAGACGGGGTCGCCCTCCAGGCACGGCGCGAACTGCTCCCACACCGGGATGATCTTGGCGAGGTGGTCGTCCAGGTGCTGCTGACTCTCCCAGCGCTCGAAGAGCGTGAACTTGTTCACGTCATCCTCGTGGCGCAGCCAGGTGAAGTCCACGCAGCCCTCGTCCCGCAGGGACAGCCGCTGGATCTCGGCGAGCGTGCGCAGGGCCTCGCCCTGGTGCTGGGGCTTGACGGTGATGTGCAGCAGGAACGTGGGCATGGTGATCCCCTTCACGGACGTGGTCACGGCAGCGGCACCCCGAGCTGGCGCAGCAGGCCCGCGGTGTCGGCCTGGACCCAGCGCTCGGCGATCCGGCCGTGCTCGAACCGGAAGACCTCGATGCTGGTCCAGGTGATCGGCTCACCGGTGGCGCGCTGACCGAGGAAGTCCTTGACGAACCGCCCGGTGAAGGTGATGTGGATGACGACCTTGTCGTCGCCGGCCGGGTAGATCAGGTCGTGGTGCGAGGTGAACGCCATCGCCTCGTGCGCCTCGGCCAGCAGCACCTTGAGCTCGGCGACGTCGCGGACGCTCCACGCCGGGTTGTTGTCGATGAAGCCGGGCGCGAACAGCTCGTCCATGTCGTCGTATCGGCGCTCGTTGACGACGTCGTTGAGCGTGCGGATGGCGAGGACGTGCTGCTCCTCGACCCGCAGCGGATCCGTTGTGGTCACTGGGTTTTCCTCCGGTCCGAGTGGACTGTGCGCCACCCAGCCTGCCGAGCGGCGCCGGGCCGGACAATCAGCCCGGGTCCACTGTGGCAACTGCGCTCAGACGTGGTGGCCGACGGCACGTCGGTCGCGCGGAACGTGGGCTCGACGCGGCCCACGCCGTGCCCCGACACCCTCCCGCCCGCGGCGAGCCGGCCCGGCGGGGCGAGCTGCCCGGCTCGGGCTACGGGATCACGTAGGGGCAGGATCACAACACCGGCGTCCCGTCCGATCCGGCCGGCCACCCCGGCGAGGCGGGAGAGGCGCACGATCGGGTCGACGGGTCGCGGGTCCGGCGGGCGCGCGTCAGCGGAGCCGGCCAGGTCGCGCGACGGCGGGTGTTCGCCCGCCCACAGCGATTCGTGGCCCGCTCCCCCGGCCGACGACGCGATCCCGGCGAGTTCGGCGAGGCCCGCGGTCGGCGCCGCGGTCGACGCGGACAGGGCCACCGCGGGCGGCGGGTCGACGGCGCGGAGCCGCGTCACGACGATCCCCCATGGTGGGAAGGGAGCGCTGAGCAGGCCGTGCGACCGCCGCGCGCGAATACGATGTCCGGGTTCCACCCAGCTCGGCCCGACCGCGGAGACACCCCGATGACCGACCACCGCAAGCGTGAGCTGGGCGCGTTCCTGCGCGCTCGCCGGGAACGGCTCAAGCCGCAGGACGTCGGCCTGGCGTCCGCCGGCCGTCGGCGCACGCCCGGCTTGCGCCGCGAAGAGGTCGCGCAGCTCTCCGGCGTCGGCCTGACCTGGTACACGTGGCTCGAGCAGGGCCGCGACATCCCGTCGTCCCGGCAGGTGATCGAGGCGCTGGCGACGGCGTTGCGGCTGGACGACGACGACCGCGACCACATCTTCGAGCTGGCCGGGCTGCGCGCCGCCGAGCCGCGTTCGCCGGACGGCGAGCTGCCCGCGCTCGTGCAGCGGGTGCTGGACAACCTGATGCCCAACCCCGCGTACGTGTTCGACCAGCGGCTGGACATCCTGGCGTGGAACGCGGCGCAGGCGGTGCTGTGGGTCGACCCGGCGACCGTCGAGCCGCCCGAGCGGAACCTGCTGTGGCTGATCTTCACCGACCCGCTCGTGCGGTCGCTGCTGGTGGACTGGGAGTCCGCGGCGGGCAGCGTGCTCGGCCAGTTCCGCGCGGCGGCCGGGCGCAACAGCGGCGACCGGCGGTACGCCGAGATCGCGGACCGGTTGCGCGAGGCGAGTCCGGAGTTCGGCAAGCGCTGGGACTCCTACCCCGTGGCGGAGTTCGACGTCGAGGTCAACCGGCTCGACCACCCGAAGGTCGGCCGCATCGACCTCGACCTGCTGCACCTGCGCCTGGTCGAGCACCCGACCCTGACGGTCGTGCTCCAGACCCCGGTCGGCCCGGTCGACTCGGCCCGGATCGCGACGCTGCTCGACCGCTTCGACTGACACGGGGTGGTGGGCGCCCGTGGGGGACGGGCCGCCCCGCCCGCCGGCACGCCGGTCATCACCATCACCCCGCCGGCCGACACGACGACGAACGGGACGCAGCCCGCCTCTTCGTCCAC